>CAZAKC010000017.1:0-37595 GCA_964485655.1 uncultured Desulfobacteraceae bacterium | reverse complement strand
GCACGACTCTTTATATCGGAAACGTGGCCATGGTTGTCCAGTCGCTCCAGCATCTGGATCACCTCATGTTCGTAAAGGTCCCAGTCAGGTCGGGGCGGCCGGAGTGAGGTGGCCAATTCAATACGGAAACTCGAGGTGTCGTCATACCTTCGGGCAGAGAGCTGCTCCATTTGTGTCCAGGTACCATCGCAGGCATAAGGTAGCAGGTGCCATTTACTGTGCCACTCAGGCATCACCCCCACGCCCATGAGCAGAAGAGGATATGGCCTTCCAATGGCATCGCAGCTATCCCTTATAATTCCTATAATCAGAATTTCACCTCTGGGTGTCCTAGACCAAAACCTCCAAGACCGTGTGATGGCGGCTTTTTTAATAGACTTGTCAAGTGCAGTGTAACCTTTTTCCACCCACGCTGCAAAGGCCTCTGACAAGGCGTCATCTTGGCCGATAGTCACGTAATCTTTCGCACAAGGATGCTTGCCGTGTGCTACCCAGTTCCAGGAGGATTTGGTTTTCTCTAATCCCAACATGAAGCAATCTTGTTTGGTACCCGTTTCGGAGCCCTTGCCAAGAGCCTCAGTATGGGCTTATGGCCCTTGAGCCGATAATTGACCCTGATATAGCGGATGCGAAGCCTTTTGAGCGCTGCCTCTTGGTCCGGAAAATCGTTTGGTCTGAATGTCTTTTGGCCGTAACGTAAGTCCATGAGAAATTTTGCAAATGCATTATAGCCCGTATATTTCTTAATAAGCTTAAGATTGGCCACATCAATTTCAAGGATAACATCCCCGCAAGAGGATGGAGACCATGCTATGGTTTTTCTTACTGGGAATTGGTAATTGTCAATTCGCTTGGTCTTGTCGGAACACTGGATCATAAGATGGGTCGCGTGGGGCTTCACAGAGGCCTCTTTATTAGTATCAACAGGCAAGGCTGTGATCTTCACATGATAAGTTTTCTTGATTGGTCTAGCGGCGGCGGCACCTTTGGTGAGAAACCGCAGGAAGGCAGGATCAAATGGTATACG
Organism: uncultured Desulfobacteraceae bacterium; assembly: GCA_964485655.1. GTDB lineage: Bacteria > Desulfobacterota > DSM-4660 > Desulfatiglandales > Desulfatiglandaceae > B111-G9. Next base: position 36,568 of record CAZAKC010000017.1, on the reverse strand, counting down.
GCCGCCTAATGCCTCAACTGCGTAATATCCTTTCTTGAGGCTCCTACTAAGGAATGGCCCGGCTTCAGATTTGGCAAAACTCGTAGCCAGTCCCCCTTTACCCAACAGGAGTTGATTCAGTGTGCGGTGGTCTTCAACACCCTGTATTTCCACCAGGACCTTCTTTTCCCAAAGGGACTGCAAATGGCACGCCGTCTCCACCCTGGCATACTTCCACAAGAATGTGAACGGCCCCGACAATACTGTCCACAGAGGCTCCTCACCCTTGCTCCGCTCTCCCATGTATGTCTTGAGATCAATCAGGGCCTTGTGCGCACGCACAAACGGGGAGTTGCTCTCTGCCGGATCTTCACTAAATACCTTTGCCACTTCCCGAAAAGCCACCTTGCGCGAGACAACTACTTCAGCCAAGTCCGACAAGGCCTTCTTGTAATTCAGATATGCCTTGGCAGCGCCAAGTTGTTCCTCAACCGATTTACCCTTGCCTGCCCGAGTCAGGGCCCTTTCCACTCTTGTGACAAGCTTCCTTCCTTTGGAGGTAACCTTTGCAAGGGAGCTTTTTTCTTTAAGGCTTGCCAGCCTCTTGGCCTCAGCCTTTACCCCCTGAAACCTATAAAGCAGCTTAACCCAGGGCGGGGTTATTTCAAGATTGTAATACCCTTGTAGTTCCTGGGGCAGCCTATTGAGCAGTGCAGTGAAGGGCCCCCTGTGTTTCGCCACCTTAGAGGCTGTTCGCTGCCACTCCTCTCTGCCTGCGAGTGCCTTTGAACCATCTAGGAAATGTAAACAGAAAGTTGCCCATTTCTCTAAGTATTTCTTGTTGTACCACGCATCAAAGGAATTTCTTTGCTTTGCTATAAGTGGAGGCCCTGGATCAGGCAATGCATTGTTAAGTTCCTTTATGAAGCTCTCAATGAACTTCCTCCCCTCGTGAGTGTAAGCAGGTTCGATAATTACCGAATCGGGAATCTCATTGCTTCCTTTCCAATATTTCTGCGGGGTCACCGGGGCAAGCGTTTCCTGGCTGTTAGTCCAAGGGATCAGCCACCTGAGAGTAGCCCCTTGCAGTTTTACGAGATGCCCTAGCCACTCTTGCAAGACATTCAGTTCCTTATTGAGAGCGGTAGTATCCTCAGACCACAGGAGATAATACAGATATAGGCCGGCCAGTTTTTTCTTGATCTCAGGAAGGATCTTTTTCTGAGAAGAGATAATTAGTGCGTCATAGGGAGGATCGGGCATTGCGAGCAGGGACTGTATCTCTGCCCCTTTGAGCCGCGCATGTAACAGGTTGATCCTTCTAACCAGCAAAGCCAAATGGGTTCCAAGGGTCTCAGGCGCAGTATCAGCAGTAAAGTTAGCCAACCTGTCCACGAGCTGCTTGTCCAAAGGCGCCAGAAAGGATCTTTTGAACTGGATGGAAAATTTCTTTTTGAGTTGCTTTTCTACTGATTTACTTTCGTTAAGCCCGAAGCGGGGCAGCCACCACCCCTTGTTTTGCGCTTCCATGGCTAATATGGCCTGCCTGAAGCGATCCAGCGTTACGACATCTGATATTACTTCTCCTTTCAGGACAGGAGATTTTGAGAACTCCTGGGAGGCTTCCCTGATGATCCTGAGATTTTTTACAAATGAGAAGCTAAGCAATCCACAAAGGGCGATGACAAAGGTGATCCATGCGACCAGGCCTAGATTCCGGGTGAGGCGGCTCCACTCAATAGCCTTCTGTGTGGGAGCAAACAGCCCCCTATCTCGAGGTAGTATCTTAGCAAACAGATCATGTAAGAATAGGCCCCTACTGGTACCGGGGAGCACCTCTTTTTGATCAATTAGGCCAAGGGCGTTGAGAAAGTGAGAGTAAGGAGTGCCCTCTTGTTTGCCACTGCTAAAATACAGGCCGCGGAGCAAGGGAGTTTCTTGGTATGGATTTTCCTGAAATGCCCCCTGAGCAAAAGACCTGAGCCCGTTTCTCACGTTTTCAAACTCTTCGGGAAACAATAGCAGGCCCGGGTCAACAGGGGTGGAGGCATTTTCCAGTAGCAGGAGCCTCAAATCCCGGAGGTTTTCCGCAACGGTGGTAATGGCCTGGTCCAGAAAAGAAAGGGCATCTCTGGATAAGTCTCCGTTTATCAGTCCCATGGCCTGAGAAAGCGCTTCCTCGGGCAAGTTATCGCAAAACTGGGTCATTCCCTGAATCAGGTCGCATTTCGTCACCAGGATGTAAACGGGAAATTTGGTCCCTAGCGCGAGCATCAACTCATCAATTCTTTGGCGTATGGCTCTGCCGTCTTCCTCCAGTTGGGCCGAATCGGCCTGCAATAGCTTGTCTGCGGAAACAGTAACAATGAGGCCGTTGAGGGGCTCTCTCTTTCTGTATTTTCTAAGGAGGTTGAGGAATTTTCTCCACTCCTCTTTATCCATTCCTTCGTCAACGGGGATTGCGTAGCGGCCCGCTGTATCCAGTATGATGGCCTGCTCAAAAAACCACCAGTCACAGTTCTTTGTGCCTGAGATTCCTGAGGTTTGGGCCATGGTGGCAAACGGAGAGGAAAGCTTGGCTGCCTGGATGGCCGTTGTTTTTCCCGTACCGCTCTCGCCGATCACCATGTACCATGGCAGCACGTAAAGGGGATTCCCGTATTTACGTAAATGGGAACGACGCAGTGTTTCTATGGCCTCTTTCCATCGTTTCTGCAAGGCCTTGGACTGCTCCCGTTCCTTTTCGTCCATCGCCCGCAGTCGAGCATTGTCCTGTTCAATTATTTGGTCTACGAAGCGCTGCTCTTTGCGCCTCAGCCACAGCTTGCGCAACAGCAACAGGGCAACAAAGAGGCTTATGACACCTAGAACAATGAAGCCTCCGATCCACCATGGCCAACCCATGGCACTGACAAGGACAAATACCCCTAACAAGATGAGGAAAATCACCACAAGTACGAATACAATCTTTGCAATTTTCACTAATATGTCTTTCATTTATGGCACCGTCGTAAGAAAGCTTCCGCCTACGCTAGAAAGTATGAAGTGAAACACCCAGAATAAAACGACAAACAACACAACAGGAGCCACAGCGGCAATCACTGTGAACAAGGAAAACCGACCGGATCTTTGTAAAGTGGCCTGTTCAGCGGACTCGGCAGGGTAGGCCCCGGGGAAAAGCTGGACACGTTCCAGGCTAGGAAGCTCCACAGAGCTGCCTAATAACAATTTCAGGTTGGATCCCCTGAGTTGATCCAGGAGGTATTTGTCTCCTTCCTGAATATACCGTCCGGTGAAGCCCATGGCCAGGCATAGGTAGTAAACTTCCCTTACATCTCTCTGGTGAAGGCCAAGAGTGTTAAGTCTTTCAAAGAATAACTCTCCTGCGTCGGTAGTATTGTAATAAACTCGCTGTAATTGCTGCCTTTGCCATTGCTGCTTTTCGTTCCATGGGCAGCTCAGGATGGCCTCGTCTATCCAGGCACAAACGGCAAAACGCGCTTGGTCATAATCCTCGGCTGAAAAAGTTCCCTCCTTGAGGCAGGACTCACTTTCCCCGAGGAGCCGCTCAATTTCATGTCTCACCCGGTCGTAAGGAGGTTGTTTCCGTTCGACAGTCTTAAGGAAATAACTCACATAGGCGATCAAATCTGCGAAACAATCGCTTAATCTCATGCTCATGACCTCGCCACTACCATTAGTTCCACTTTTATATCCTCCGGGGCATCGTCCCAGTACAGCGCTATATTATGTCCCTTTTCTACGGGGGCCCATTGATCTGCGTGGTGATCAATCTGAAAGTAAATGCTTTTCGCTCTGCGCGGAAGCTCTTGAGGGGGCAATGCGAGATGCTGGAGTCCTGCGCCGGGCAATGCCCTCGCTATTAGAATGGGAAGGGACTCCCGGGCCCCTAACTTCGCAACTGTCTCAAGGGACTGTTTGACAGACTCGTGGTCTTCGTCTGTCTCCACAACCAGATAATAGCGATTTCCTCCTGCAAAAATAGCCGGGGAAAGCTCTGCAGCAAAATACGTACCGTCGTACTCGAGGCGGATTATATATTCCGGGCCTGCAGTGATCTCATCAAGCAACCTTATGATAAGATCCTGTGCCCCCAAGAAACACTCTCCCAATTTCCTATGGTCATAAGGACGCAGCAAGACCTCACCGCCCTCTGTTTCACCCTTCACATTGACTTCAACGGAGAAGCTGGACAACTCTCCTATGAGCTGCCTCAGCAACCCATAGAGGTGCCAGGGGTGGACGCGTTCGGCCTCTGTGATGTGATAGAGCAAAGGCACATAGCGGTTGAGGGAGCGCAAGGCTAACAAAAAGACCATATCTCTTGTGCCGAATTCAGCAGTTTGTATCCCTTTTTGGCTTTTATACTGCTCCAATTGGTGGGCACGGCTTGCGATCTGGTCCCTGATCTCCCGCACGAGACCAGTGAGGGTGGGTGAGGACTGGGTTGACAGACAGGGGGGGATAAAGTGCTCGGACAGCCTAATTGTGTCTGCATCCCTTTTCAACTGGGCTACGGGGATCAACTCATAGTCTCCCAGTTGATCCATTTCCGTCGCCCAGAATATCTTTACCAGGTAGTACAGGCCCTTGAGCTGGGCAGAAGGCCCTGACTGATGGAGGTCCCTGGTTTCCTCAGGATCGGCTGCTGTAACAAATCTTGTTGTGGCCTGGGATAGGTTGGTCAGGGATGACAATACGGTGACATTGTCCCCTGCATCGTCCCATTTCTTCAACCCCAACAGCACCGTAAGGGGTCTGTCCCCTTCAATCCAATCCTCATCAAACGATCTGGCCTCCACAAGACCGTTTTGGGGCACAATGACGTGGGTACCACCCGGGAATACAAATTCGCCTTTTATCACTTCAAAGGACCGGTTACCCAAAGCGGCTTCGGCGATGTCACATGAACCCACTCCCCAGAAATGTGGGGTCATATAATGAACAACGGGCTCTAACAGGCTCTTTGTGTGGAGATCCTGATGTTGAAAGTGTTGGGGTTGTAAGAAAAGTCCCTGGTGCCAGAACAGGGGTCTGTGTTTATCCACATGTCCTCCTTTGCCTGATTACTCTTATTTTTTCTTGGGCCCTATTGTTTTGACTTCCTTGATACCCTGAGGCCCCAACAAAATTTCAAGATACAAGGGACCGGGCTTTTGTATCTTTGTTCTCCGCAACAGGCCCTTTTTTTCTATTATGATTGGGATCTTGAAGAGACGAAGAATTCTGTCCTTTGTTAGTTGTGAATAACCGGCTATCAAGCCAATATATTTTGTGCCCTCAGCCCGATCAAGGGTAAAAGATACATCCTGGCCAGGTTGTACTATGAGCCTCTTGACGTTGGTCACCGAAGCATCAAATGGTGAACAATTGAGCAATTTATAAAGCCCGTCTTCATCTCCTGCAAGTTGATTAAAACCATTGGGATCTGCGAGCTGGTAGATGCATATTAGCAATGTGTGGGAACTACCCTGATAAAGATTCAATTGGGGATCGGCTTTTAGATGTAAGGTAATTCCTCCCTTGGCAAATGTGAACTGAGGGGGAGGTAAGGGCTTGCTGGCACAAGAAGCAAAAATAAGCAATCCGGTCAAAAGAAGCAGATAGGCAGCGGCTTTTCTCATTTTATCCCCCTTTTATCAGAATAGAGTTTTTGGCATATCTTCTCAAATTCCCTCATAGTAGCTTCCATGAGGAGCCCCGTATCCAGCCAGTTGTTAAGTGTCCGGAACTTTTCCTTGTAATGTTCAAATATCTCTGCCTTTCGCAGTGCCCCAAATTTTATACCACCTTCCACAGATTTTTCCAGTTTTTCAGGATCCAGCTCGGATAAAATCTCCTTGAATTTAGTCTTTGCTGCTTCCTGGAAGGCCTTGTGTGCTATGGAAAAAGCCTCCTTTATCTGGTCGATGTAATCCTTTAGCGATGTGGCGCCATTGGCTCCACTCAATTGCGAGCCTATTACAAATCTGATGGTCTCATCTTCCATGGGTTGGTTGCCGATTAGAGTAGCGTTGATGCCCCGCACGAGTTGATTGAGGGAGTCAAAGACCGTGTTAAGGGCCTGGGCCAGGCGTTCGGCTATTTCTCTAACCGGAATTGTTTCATCAGGAAGCCTCTTGCCCAAAACCTTGACGAAGAGATCCTGGAGTATGGATGTTTCTACATCGCCATGGAGGTCTAAAACTGACTGTGAACCCGAAAACTCCCTGGCCAAGGCTCTTACAATTGCCAGTCTCTCCTCCGGCCTTTTTTCTGCCAAGGCCTCTTGAAGGAAGATCTCTAGATCCTGCCCGGTAGTATCCTGGTTGGTCGCGTATCGGTGCCTTATTTCCTCAGCCAGTTGTCGAACTTCCATGATTTACCATCTCTGGTTGAAAGGTTGAGTTGTCTTCATTTGTCCTCTGGCTTAATAATGACCGTCTCGGGTATCTCTTCATCATCTTCTGTCTTTTGGTCTGTATCAATACTGTCGCCGACAGACTCTGGCGCGCCTGCCTCAGGGGCCTCATCAACCAGACCTATCAACTCCTGGTCGAGCATAGAGAGCGTTTTCTCGAATTCTTTGTCCTGCGAAGGGCTGGAAGGAGCCTTGGGGGTCTGCGGCTTGGGTGGCGCAGAGGACGACTCGGCTGAGGCAGGGGAAGGAGGTTGTCCTGGGCCAGAGAAGATTATGGTCTCGGGTATTTCTTCTTCCTCTTCTTCGAATGGTCCCTGGGGAGGGGTGTCAGGTTGTTCTGAGAGAGGAGCTTTGGACGATCCGGGCGTGACTATAAGAGTCTCTTCCAATGCAGGCGCTGGTTGTCCGGCTTCGGGTTCAGGCTCAAGTCCCGTGGGTTCGGGCGCGGGGCGTGTGTCCTCCGTCATGTAGGCAAGGGATTCAATCATCTCCGTTTCCCATTTGGCAGCAATACTTGAGAGCACTCTAGCAATTTCTGCATCCTGGTCAGAAGGCCTTTTTTCTTCCTTTTCTCCTTCAACCTGTATCGCAACTGCTCGCTCCGCAGGGCTTGACAGGAAAAGGGCCTCTTTTACATTTTTCTTAACCCGCTCGATCTGCTCTTCCCAGGGCTGTATTTCTGGGGAACGTTGTGTTGTGTCAAAAGCGCTCTGTACCATTTTCCAGCCAAGTTCTAGGCATGAGTACCAAAGGGCCTTGTAGTCACCAGGGACATCTGCCTCCTGTGGCTCCCAGAATATCTGCTCTGGCTCGAAGCCAGGGAGCAGGTTGTCCTTCAGCCGCGAGAGGAACTGCTCACTGGAGATCGGAGAGGCATTTGCAAACAGGTCATTTATCCGCTCAAGTATCTGTTGTGCCTCTTGGCCCGAATTACGCAGCAGAACAAAGAACCAGGCCAAGGCAAGCAGGTCCAGCCTGGTTGCAGGGTAGTCCCTTGAAGGAAAAGGCCTGTTATCTGGAAAGAGGATCAGTCCTCGGGGTTTTAGTTTGAAATTCCAGAAATATGGCAAAGTGTCTTCAAGTTCACAGATGTCCACCCAAAAGCTGTCAAAAGACAGGGAAGTCAATGGGCTCAGCCCCTTTGTGGGCAGTTGGGTGAGCCAGTGGGCCAGTTGGCTCAGGAATACAAGTTTGAGATAAAGGATCTCCAGAAAGCGCTTTGGCTGATCGAAAATGAAAGGCATTTGATGGCTGACATATTGTCGTGCTGAGGCAAGTCTATTCCGACGCACAAGCGGAGAAGAAAAAGTCGAGGTGAGTTTATCGACATCTGCCCCCGACAACAGGGCAAGAAAGTCAGTACCTTGTAATGTAGATGCCTCAAAAGGAAGTAGGTGGAAAGGGTAAAAGGAAAGGGGAGCAATTCTGGACAGGGCCTTCGCATCAGACCCAAAGCATGCTCCCTTGTGGTCGCAAGTCGTGCAGGGAATCAGACCTTCTGTAGCTTGGTTATCAACAAGGGAGGAGAACTCAGAGATCAATTCGTTCAGGTCTTTTACAGTCGTGGCGTCCTCTGAGATCCGCTCATGGACATAAAATTGTTTCGCGGCGAAGCGGGAGCAATTTTCGCAATAGAGGTAGCGGTGAAGAGTTGAGGTAAAGGGTGGAAGCCCTGCGGATTCGAGAAGATCATTATCTTCACATTGAACCAATGGGCTTGTACACCGCGGGCAAACTGGTTCAAAGTAGAGATTCTTGAACTTGCAGAAGAACAAAGGGGCAAAGGTGTTTAGGGATCCATCTTGGCGGCTCAGGACAGATAACCTCACAAGGCCTGAGTGAGGCTGTGAGGAGTAAAGATGGAATGCGCTCTGCCACAGCGACTCCATGTGTTCGTTTGTAAACGGAGATAACGAATCGGTGGTGATATTATAGGAGTTCTTTTGAACAAAGAGAAATAGTTCTTGCAAGATTGTTTCGCCGTCTGTCAAATACCGAGCCTGGATTAAGGTGCCGACAGGTGATGAGTCATCGACAACCATGAAGGGGTTTGGCAGGTGTTCTAGTTCCTCTCGATCGGTCGATTGCAAAGATATGGCTAGATATGCAGTAGAAGGCTGCAGATACGGGACTAACGAGGCATAAGTTGTATTTCTGCTCACGTGCCTTCCTTTCCGCAAAATACTAAATTAGTATAGCCCCTTACGTTGAGGAGGAAGATAAATCTAATGAACACGGTGATCTTCAAATAAAAATTTAGGTAAAGAATATGTTTTAATCGGCAAATCATTAAAAAAATTTAATTAACACCCTTTTCTCACGGTGTCAACGCATTATAGATGAGAGTTGTCGGCAGATCGACCGATTGCTTGACTGTGGCCAGGTATTGGTTAATTTATCATGGTTTTCGGCTTTTGAAGGAAGGCGATTTTTAGTTGGACAGATCAATATGTTTCAAGGATAGACTAGGAGGGGCATCGATAAATGTTAAGGATGTTGCCCGTCGGTCCGTATCAGGCAAACTGTTATATCCTGGGGTGTAACAAGACTCTTGAAGGTCTTGTGATAGATCCAGGGGACGAGGTATTCAGGATAGTACGTGAAATTTCCAGCCTCGGTGTTAGGATAAGGTACATCTTTCTGACTCATGGCCACTTTGACCACACGGGAGGAGCAGCAGAGTTAAAAAGGATTACTGGCGCCCCTGTGTGGATACACTCTCTTGATGAGCCTGCCCTTGATTTCCCTGCCGATGGCAATTTTTACGATGGCCAGATTTTCACAATCGGCAGGTACAGAATTAAGGTGCTCCACACCCCCGGCCACAGCCCCGGTGGGGTCTGTTTCCATGGCCCGGGAGCAGTGTTTACAGGTGACACACTTTTTGCTGGTTCGGTAGGAAGGACAGATTTCCCAGGGGGAAGTCACTCTCAGCTCATCACGGCAGTAAGGGAAAAAATATTCCCCTTGGGCGATGACCTACGGATCTATCCTGGCCATGGACCGCCCTCCACCATAGGCAGAGAACGCCTTACTAACCCGTTTTTTGCGGGCGAATAGGGTTGCCGTTAAAAAAGGCGCCTACTAGAGGCGCCTTTGTCTTCAAAATATGCTACGGTTGGGCTGGCTAGAAGACTGGATGCAATTCAACCCTCCGATTTTTGGCCCGGCCCTCTGAGGTGGCATTGCTTGCCACGGGCCGCGTCATACCGTAGCCGACTGCTTTTAGGCGAGATGGAACAATCCCCCTTTGTATGAGATACTGTCGCACCGCCTCGGCGCGCTTTTGAGAAAGTTTCATGTTGTATTTTGCTGATCCAACGTTGTCGGTGTGGCCTTGGATCTCCAGCTCCATGTCGGGGTTGTTTTTGAGAATAGTCACGACTTTATCCAGCATTGGATAATACCGGGGCTTTATGTCCCATTTAGCAGTGTCGAAATTGAGTCCCTTCAACACCCAGCATCCCACTTCATTGACAGGTACTCCTTTGGGAGTACCAGGGCACTTGTCCTTGTAATCAAACACCCCATCGCCGTCCGAGTCAAAAGGACATCCGTTGCTGTTGACATGAACCCCAATGGGCGTATCCGGGCACTGATCCATATAGTCCTGAACCCCGTCGTGATCACTGTCAAACGGGCAACCCACCTCATTTACACGGACAGCTCTGGGCGTATCCGGGCATTTGTCCATATAGTCGTATACGCCATCGCCGTCACTGTCTAACGGACACCCTCTAATGTCCACGGTTACGTTTTTTGGTGTGTTGGGGCAGATATCGAGGGAATCTACCACGCCATCGCCGTCGCTATCCTTTTCCGTTACCTTTGGTGTAGCTTTATTAAAAAAGACGTCTTCGACAAATCTGGCCATGCCATCACTGCTCAGTGCGTCATCGGCATTGATTGAAAGGCCGCAACCGCTGATCTTGGCTATGGCGTTTAGCAATGCCGCTCCGGCCTTGTCCTGTCCCACCACAACGGTATGGATACAAAGGCGGTCACCATAGGTTGCCTTCATGACCTTGGCGGCAGCCAGGGGGCCTGCTCCCATATCTTTACCGTCACTGATTATGATCACGACAATATTTCCTTTTGCCGTGGCGAGATCATTAGTGCCGGCCTTGATCCCGAGATCCAGAGGACTGCTACTAGTAGCCTTGGTGATTCTTGCCAGTGCGGCGCCAAAGGCCGATTTACTGTAAGGACTCATCGTATAAAGCGAGGCTGTGCTTCTGAAAGAGAAATTTCCTAATCCACCGAACACCCTGAGACCAGCGGTCAGTGGCACAGCGGGGATGGTGGAATTCATCCGATAAGCAAAAGTCAGAGCCCTGTCCAGTTTACTCTCCCCCATATATTTTTCCGCCATGGAACTAGAGGCATCAAATATTACAAGAAAACTATCTACCTTTTGTACCAGGGTCCCGGATTTTACTTTTGCATTCAGATTTGCCGGGGTAAAAGATCCGGGCCCGCTGACCATTGCCTGTTGTCCGGCACAGCCAGCAAACAGAACTGCCAGTCCAAAAATAATCCAAATTCGTGAAAGTACCCTACTCATGCGACTTACTCCTTTCTTCTCTCACTTGTTGCCAAATAAATCCCCTGTCTCGAGACGGACTAGGGATTGCCCCTGCCGCATGCCCCTGTGTCCCTCAATGTGCGGAGCATGTTACTATATGAGCTATGTGCAAAGAACTCCTATTTTTGGAGATTAATAAGATTTGCCCCCATTCCAAGATGACCTAATATAAGGGGAAAACGCCAGATTTGGTCTGAATTCCTAGCCCTAAGATGGGTTCAATTTGGCTGGAAGCTTTCTTTATTAAGTGATGCAAAAATATAATACACATAGAAAAAAAGACAAGGCATTTTTGGTTAGATCAGAGAATCTGGCTCAAGAATAGCTTTGTCCTGTCATGGGTTGGATTAGTGAAAAAGTGCTCTGCAGTACCTTCTTCCACTATTTGGCCGCCATCCATAAAGATAACCCTATCAGAGACCTCTCTGGCGAATCCCATTTCATGAGTCACCACGACCATTGTCATACCTTCCTTAGCCAGAGTCTTCATTACGTCCAGAACCTCGCCTATCATTTCAGGGTCCAGGGCAGATGTGGCTTCGTCAAAGAGCATTATCTTGGGTTGCATGGCAAGGGCCCTAGCAATAGCAACCCTCTGTTGCTGCCCGCCTGAAAGTTGTGAAGGATAGACATTCTCTTTTTCCAATATTCCCACTTTCCTGAGAAGTTCTCTCGCGATTTCAACAGCTTCCGCCTTGTTGCGCTTTCTCACTATCATTTGGGCCAGGGTGACGTTCTCTAAGACGGTTTTGTGAGGAAACAGGTTGAAAAGCTGGAAGACCATACCAACTTCTTCACGGATCTTGTTTATGTTAACGTTCTTGTCGTATATGTTTACCCCGTCGATGATGATCTCGCCTGAATCAATGTCTTCGAGCCTGTTGAGACACCTCAAAAAAGTGCTCTTGCCGGATCCGCTGGGCCCTATTATTACGACGACTTCTCCTTTTTTTATATAAGTGGAAAAATTTACAAGGGCCTTTACTTCCTTGCGATTGGCCAGCCGAAAAGTTTTGTAAACATTTTTTACCCTAATCACTTATGGCAAGCCTCCTCTCTATGTATTGCGTGGCCATTGAAAGGGTGAATGTCATTACAAGATAAAGGAATGCTACGGTAAAGTAAATTTCAAAGGCATAATATGTCCTGGCTACTGCCTGCTGCCCCTGGAACATGAGGTCCGCCAGTGCGATAACTGACACTAGTGATGAATCCTTGATTAAGGAGATGAACTGTCCCGCCAGGGGAGGGATTATCCTCTTAAATGCCTGAGGCAGGATGATGTGCCGCATTGCCTGGCCATAGGTCATGCCAAGGGAGCGGGCCGCCTCCATCTGGCCTTTGTGGATGGATTGAATGCCTGCTCTGACAATTTCACCCACGTATGCGCCCTCAAATATTGCAAGGGCGGCGGTGCCTGCTGCAAAGGCAGACAGCCTGAGCAGTGAGCCCAAAAAGAAGTAGATGATGTAGATCTGGACCAGAAGGGGAGTATTGCGTACCAGTTCGACAAATGCCATGGAAATGCCCCTCGTGACCGGCTCGCTCGAAAGCCTTGCAATCCCCACGATGGTGCCCAGTATTATAGCGAATATTATGGCCACGATGGAAATCTTCACAGTAAGCACAAAGCCTATCATCAAGACTCCGAGATGGAGGTGAGGCTTTGTCTCCTGAGCTGTCTTGGTCCCGTAATAGAAAAGCATTTCAGGGATCTTTTCCCAATGCCAGATATACGTGATCCCCTTGCTTACGAAAAAGTAATATGCGGCTCCAAGGATAAGGGCCAGTATGCCAAGAGTAATGAAAGAGCGCTTATTAAAGGTCAATTCGAGCCTCCTCATTTTAAAGGGGAGCTTTCTGCTCCCCTTTTTAGTTCTAACTTATTGCTGTCTGGCTACCTTTTCTATGTAATCCACCATCCATTTTTGTTTAAGCTTTTCCCACCTGCCGTCACCCCTTACCTGGCGTAGGAAATTATTGAGAAAGTTGAGAAAGTCCGGATCTCCCTTTCTGATCGCCCAGCCCAGGGGCTCATATGTCAGAGGGGTAAAAATACCGAAACACGTTTTCTTATATTTGGCTGCAAATACACGCACCTGGGGCTCGTCATAAATAAAGGCCACAGCGAGCCCATTGGCCACCTGCAGAGCACCTTCAGCTTCGGTCTTGAACAGGCGCAGGGTTGCTTTGGGCATAAGTCTTTCAGCGGTGAACTCTCCGGTGACTCCGAGCTTACTGGTTATGATGATCCCTTTCTTATTCAGGTCCTTGTAACTTTTTACCTTGCCCCTGTATTTCTTGTTAACAAGGAGACATTGTCCTATGAAGTAATATGGATCGCAAAAATTGACCTTCAGATTACGGCTTTGCAGGATTGTCATGCCTGACATGATAATGTCGAACTTATGGGTCATAAGGGCAGGGATAATGCCTTCCCAGGCAGTATTTATTATTTTCACCTTTTTCTCCCCGCCTTTACCGAAAATGGCCTTGCCCAGTTCGTAGGCCATATCCACGTCAAAGCCAACAATGTTGCCCTTCTCATCCTGCATCTCAAAGGGTTGGTACCCTGCCTCCAGACCAACGCGGAGTTCGCCCCGTTTCAGGATTTCCTCAAGCGTGGAGGCTTTTGCAATGTCTTCTGTTGTCAGGGCTGCTGCTGAGCTAACCCCAAAGGCCACAAATAAGACCAGAGCTAGGGCCAAAAAGAACAGCTTTTTCATGTCAATTTTCCTCCTTTTGTTAATAAATCGTGTTGAACCGCGAACAAAATCAGACCTGCACACGTACCCAAGCTAGATCCTTCGATCACCCCCTTTCGCGCAATATTGATTGATGCACACTCTGAAGAGTTAGTGGAAGTACGTTGCCAACAATAAAGTCGGGCTGAACAGAAGATCCGCAGGTGCAGACTTTACTAATTGTGGGGGCCATAAGTCAATAAACTTATCTACTTGGGATCCTCTGGATGGGCCTGGTCAGGCACGTGGGGCCACCTCCTCCCTTAAGGCTAATTTCTTCTCCCCTGTATTCGTAAACTTCAACTCCTTGGGCCTCAAGGCGCTTTCTCGTCTGAGGGTTTCCTGCAAGCATCAGACACTTTCTCGGCCCTATAGCCAGGACGTTGCACCCCATGGTGGCAAATTCCTCAGTGGGGACATCAATAAGTTTGATGGAGAGGGAAAGGAGCCTTTCGCGAAAGCCGATGGGCATTAGAGGGGAGTAGACCAGGGCAAGATCCCTATCAAGAGGGCTAATAATTGACATCAGGTGGAAGACATCATGAGGGCCCTGCCAGTGGGGTAAGTCTACGACGACGAATTGAGCAATGAAATCGTCCAGGAGGGCCCTCAGTTGCCTAATGCCCTCCCCATTTGTCCTGTAACTCCTTCCCACGGCCACAGTGCCTTGGTTCAACCAGACTACGTCTCCCCCTTCCACGGTACCTGGATACCGGATATGGCCCATTATGGGGATGTTTCTGGATCTCAAGAAGGCCTCCTGGGCCCTAGGCTCGAAGCGGCGCTGGGTTTTCCCCATATTGCAGAGGATCACTCCTCCAGAGCAAACTATTGAGGCATCCCGCACATAAATAGAGTCTAGGGTGGTGTTTTCATCTCTCGACAAGAAATGGATATCAGGCACATGGGTGGAGAGCAGTTCCACAAACATGTCATATTCCCTGAGAGCAGCATTGAAATCAGGACGAGAGGTAAACCCCAGTTCTTTCCACTGCCTTGAGATCACCTGTTCGCTCACAAAGGCATCCCTCGGATGTTTGAGCAACAGCGAATGGATCGGATCAACATCTGATTGGAGTATCTGCATATCTTCCATACCTAAGGTCTGTAATGTCTACCTGACTACAAATGCACCACAAGGCCATCGTGCGGGACTCTCACCCGGTAGGGGAGCCCCCTATCGGCCATGATACTTAAGACAACCTCTTGCCACTGGGAATGATTCAAGGGAACAGGGTAAGGCTCAGAAGCCCGTGTTGGGCGCAGAGGGTCCATGGGATCATATTTTTTCAACATATTGTTTGCAGGATCACCGGGTACCTTATCAGCATCACCCATGTGTACGATAAAGGTCTCAGTGTTTGGTGAAAATTTCTCAATGAATCCTATTGCACTTTGGAAGCTCATATGATGGGGCCGGTTGTGGACAGGCTCGTTGAGCCAGAAGCTCTGTATCACCAGATAGTCTGGATTAAGGAGATCTGTGTAAATTTCAGGTATATCCATAAAGTCAGAGGTGTAAACAAGGCTTGTGTTCTGTGGCTTGTCCCAACCAATGAGATAACCTACCGAACCTCTGGCAAAGTCTCCGTGGTCTGTGTCAAAAGGCAGGATTCGGTAAGGACCGCATCTAAACCAGTTACCGGGGTGTACAGTGTAAACTTTAATCACCCCCATGGTCTCAAGGTACCCAAAACGTTGCTTGATAACGCCCCAGCTCTGCTCTGTCACGTATGTGGGTATGGGTTTGAACTCCCCACGTGGCACAATTCTCTTGAAGACAAAGAGCTCGTCCAGCCCAATATAGTGGTCACCATGTTCGTGGGTGAGTAAAAGAGCATCTATCCTTTGAGTACGAGATTCCTCCAATTGGGTGAGTATGTCAGGCCCGCAATCTATGAGGAGATTAAATTGACCCCTTAGCAGTAAGGCAGTTCGCCTTCTGCGCTCGCCTCGTGCTCTCATCTCTGTGCATATGGCGCAGTGGCAGTTCAACTCTGGCAGGCCCCATGCCGCCCCTGTGCCCAGAAAAACTAACGCTGTCTCGTTATCCTCGCTTTTCATGCTTGTTACCAAATTTCAACCGTAGACCCATTATGCTGAACCTGAGAGTCAGTATCACTGATCTAGAAGCCACTTAATAACAAATGGGTTTCATCAAGGCAAGCGGACAGAAAATTGGCAGGCCTTATCTTTCCAAAACTTAGCCCTGATCTTCCTAGCAGATCCACATCCACCAAAGCAAGGGCCGTTTTTTTCCACCTCATCTCCGTCAGCACCTGAGGAAATTTGGTGTTGACTAACTTATTGTCTTATGGTAAGACCAATGGCAAATAAGCTGGGTCAAGGAGCTTAGTGTCCAGAGCGTGTCCAAGAAACTCCCGTTTAAAAGAGTAAAACGTGCGCACCTCTACGAAGAAGTGGCCGAGCAGATCAAGATGGCCATCTTTGATGGATTGCTGGAACCTGGCGATAGCCTGCCATCTGAGAGAGAGTTGGCTGAGATGTTCGGAGTCGGACGCCCGACCATCCGCGAGGCACTGCGAATCTTAAAGGTCATGGGGCTCATAGAGATTAACCCGGGAATCGTTGGATCTAAGGTAAAAAAAGTCGACCTCACTCAGTATTTGGACACCATGAGGGAACACCTCACCCACCTCATCCAAGTCGATAAGGAGTCCATAAGAAATATCTGGGAGGTAAGACGGTATGTGGAGTTAGGAATAGCTCGCTGTGCAGCTCACAATGCCAGCCCGCAAGAGTTGAAAGAATTAGAGGAACTCTTGGGCAGGATGGAAGCCTGCGGAGATGATATTCATGCTTATTTCCCTCTTGCAGTGGAATTTCATCAAAGGCTCGCGCTTGCTTCAGGCAATGCAGTGTTCTACATCATTTGGAACATGTTTCACGATATTCTTTTGAAGGGTTACATGCCAATCCTTAATGAATTGTTCCCGAAAGGACCTGAGGGACTTTTAAGGGCCAATAAGGTTCTCCTCGAGGCTATCAAATCACGAGATACCCAGGCAATCGAGCGAGCGATGGAAATCCATGCAGACGAAGAGCGTCTTTTTCCTCTGGATAGGCTTAAGCGTACGCGCTCAGAACGAGCGTTAGAGAATTCCCGATGGAGTTAGCATAAGAAAACCGTATGCCTGGTTTTTGGCACTATTTTCTAACGGGTGTTGCTATCCCATAACGTAGTCGGAGGAATAACTTGAGGCCAGCCTGGATAGAGATCAGCCTGCCTGCCATTAAGCGTAACATCGCGAGTTTCCAAGGTATTATTCCGGGGCAGACGCAAATCATGGGGGTGGTGAAGGCTAATGCCTATGGTCACGGTGCCACCCAGGTCGCTGTGGCGTTGAGACAAGCAGGGGTCAAACTATTTGGCGTTGCCCTTGTTCAGGAAGGCATAGAGCTGAGAGAAATTGGCATAGAAGATCCCATCCTGGTGCTTGGTTATACGCCAGAGGAGGATTTCTCTGCGGCGTTGTCTCATGGATTGACTCTTACAATGTATGATCTATCACAAGCGCTCTCACTTGATAGGATCGCAGGAGAGCTAAACACATTGGCGAAGGTGCATATAAAAATTGATACCGGGATGGGGAGGATTGGTTTGCAGCCTCAAAAAAGCTCAGTACAGACAATCGTCCAGATCGCTTCTCTAAAAAACATTACCATAGAAGGCATATTCAGTCACCTTGCGTGGGCTGATAATGATAAGAGCAAGTTTAGCGAGATTCAGTTTGCCCGATTCCAACGCTTCATTGATGACTTGAGTCAGGCCGGCGTTGAGATTCCCCTCAAACACATTGCCAACAGCGCTGCCACAATCAATTTCCCGCACATGCATCTTGATTTGGTCCGTATAGGGATTTCTCTATATGGTCTGTATCCCGATCCACAGATGGCGATTGAACCGCGGATTAAGCTCTATCCTGCTATGGAAATCAAGGCAAGACTGGTTCGCGTAAAAGAACTGCCCAAGGGGGCACCGATAAGCTACGGATGCACCTTTGTCACACCCTCGAGAACTGTTATCGGGACTGTCCCTATGGGTTATGCAGATGGCCTTCCCAGGTTATTATCTAATAAGGGTGAGGTTCTCATACGGGGCCAGCGTTGCCCGATCGTAGGTAGGGTATGCATGGACCAGTTCATGGTGGATGTTACAAAGGTGCCTGGAGCAACAGTTGGCGATGAAGTAGTTATTTGCGGCAGACAGGGTCAGCAAACAATTGATGCAGACGAAATCGCACACAATGCAGGCACTATCTCTTACGAGATTGTGACCAGGATGTCCCCACGCATGCCGAGGGTTTACATAAAGTGATTTAAACTGATTACATAATGGACACATTCTGAGCACAAAAAGGCAAGGAAGGATCAGGTGGCGAAACACCGATTCTATTGGATTTTGACCTGCAAATAGAGATCTCCTTTTACCCCTGACTCTGTCTGCCTGCCCATACCTGCCAGCCTCAGGACCGTGCCATCACGGGTCCCTGGGGGGACATGGACGCGAAACAGGCGCCTGTGAAAACCCCATGGAATGTTTACCAATTTTTTGGTCCCAAATCTTGCCTCCATGGGCGTAATAGTAAGGACGCCATAGAGGTTAGGGTCCCCAGGCCGTGACGTGGTCCTTATTACCTGGAGGCGGTGGGTCTTTTGTTTTGCGGTCTTTTCTTTGATCCTTTCTGTAAGCCCTAGTTCAGGGGCCCTCAAAAAGAGTTTTAAGAGGCCAATACCCAGTAGGAACCCTCCAATATGGGCCCACCAGGCAATTCCTCCCCCACGGGCCGGGGTACCCGCGGCGCTGATGAACTGGAGAATGAACCAGATCCCAAGGAAGTAGTAAGCAGGAATCTCAATGAACAATGGAATGAAAAATATGGGAATCAACGTCAGCACCTTTGCCCTTGGGTACAGCACAAAGTACGCTCCCATAACACCTGCAATAGCCCCGCTTGCGCCTATAGTGGGCACGCGAGAATGCCAGTTGATCAATACATGGCTGAGTCCTGATCCGATGCCACATAGGGTGTAAAAAAGCAGATAGCGCACGGGCCCAAGGCGGTCCTCAACATTGTCGCCGAAGATATAAAGAAACCACATGTTTCCCAACAGGTGCCAGAAGCTTCCATGCAAAAACATAAATGAAAAAAAGGAAAATATCTGCTGGGAGGTGGAAAAATAGGCACTGATCTGGGGAATGGAATATCGAATAGGTACTAGCCCATAGATAAAAAGAAAGCGCCTGAGATTAGGCCCCTGAGACATCTCGAAGAGAAATACCAGTACGTTGGCCATGATTATGGCAATATTTATTACAGGGTAGGTTTTCGCTTGGACTGTGTCTCTAATGGGGATCATGAACTATGCTTGCCTCAGTCGTGTGAATGTGTCAAAGTGCAACGCCTCCCTGACAGGTTAGCGATTTGAGATCGCAAGCGTGACAATCAAATCGGATGTTCGGATTTATGTTGAAATGGGGATGATCCCCTGCCTTTTGTGAAAAGGCAATCTTGAGTAAAGCTGATAAATCATTCTTTTATAATAGGAGTCTTGGTAAATGCAAGAAAAGTTGAATAAATGCGATTGGAGCAAAAAGCATTATTCCGTGGGAGAATCACGTAATCTTTTGCACAAAGCGCGGAGGCGTCTTGTCCGCACGGTGATATCCGCGAAGGGCCTTTTGGCCTTTGTTGAGTTTGACTAGCTCTTGCCTCACGACTTCCTTTTTTTCTTGTATTATATCTTCCATATCGGCATAGATGCCTTCGATTAAGCCCTGGAGCCTGGAAATCTCATCCCTTGCTTTCTGTTCAACGGGTTTTCCAACACCCGTTCTCTCACTGCCCAAAAGCTTCTTGTTAAGGTTAGACACTTGCCGCTGTACAGCCTGGACCCTGGAGGAAAGAGCAAAAAACTCAGCAAGACGCTCCTGAGATAACAATTTCAATTGCTCTTGTGCCATGGAATAAAGCCTGCTGTAAGCATCCACGATAAGGTTCATGCAATCAATGCTATTCATAATGTTCCTCCTGGGTTGACACCTTCCCAATGTCGCTCTTTTTGGCCTGGTCCGCTGCTGCAAACCATTAACTGGGGGTTATTATAAAGCAAGGAGCGTGCCATCGGTCAGTGGTTACGGTGCCCTGAATCCTATTGGTTGGCCTGATGATATGTGTCGATAAGCGTCAAAAAAATGACTTTAAGGGAAAGTCAGCCAGATAGGTTGGTAACGTGGTTAAACAATAAAAAAGCTGTAAAATCTACACATTAGCCATAGCAATCCTGGCCCTTTAATGCCAATTGACCCATGGCACGGGATATGCTTGAGAGCTAGTACAAAAGACCAGGAAATCTATTGGTCCACCCGGGGGAGGGTCTGGTATGGGTATGAACAAGAGAACAGGTTCAGTGATACTGCTTTGCCTGTTGGCGCTATGTGTAGCGTATCCAGGCGTAGCTGTGGCGGGGCAATGTGTGAATTACGGTCTGCCACAGGGGATTTACATTGACCTCACAAGGGAGTTTTATGAGGCTTTGAAAGCTGAAGGGAGCAGTGGCAACAAGACATACACGAATGAGATTTCGCAGGAATACCTTCGTCAGATAGCCGTATCGGCCAAGTTCATGGTAGAGACCAACCTTCGTATTCTGAAAAATCAGGAAAAAATAATAAATCTGCTGCAATCCCTTTTAAAACAACAGACCAAGACGGCCAAATGATCCGGTATCTGAAGGCAATAGTTATTCTGCTACTGCTGAGCGTCCCTGTTGTCGCCTTTGCGCAGGTCAAAGGTGACAAATTGAAGGACATCTGGCTCCAGTCCTCCAGACAGACGGCTACCCTTGTGCTGGACCTTGACAAACCGTCCCCATGGCAACTGGGGCCTGTTGCCGATAAGGGTATGAAGCTTGTACTCAAAGGCGTGAAACCTTCAGACAAGGCTCAAGCCCGTATCCTCGAAGAGAATAACGGGGCGCTTTCCGCCTCAGTGCAGAGGGGAGAGGATTTCATCACTGATCTCAATTTTGGCAAGATTCTTCGGCGCATAGACTTCACTCTTGACCCATCCGGAACAAGGATGTATCTGCGATTTTTCTGGCCTAAGCCGCGGCAAAAGGTAAGGAGATTTGCTGCAAGACCAGTGGTATTAAAACGTGTGCGCTATGGCAAGCAGAAGAGCTTTGACAGAGTGGTATTGGAATTGAGCGGAAAACCCACTTTGTGGATTCGGTTTGCCAAACCAAGGGACCTAAGTATCAGGATAGCTGAGTGTAAACCCCTTGGAAGGTGGACTCTACATACCACCAGGTTGATAAAGGAGGTTAAGGTACGGGCATCAGGCAGTGAGACAAGGATCGATGTGCACACGAGGAATGATCTGAATAATTTCAGGGCCTTTTGGCTAGAAGTTGGCAACAGATTGGTGGTGGACGTAATGTCCGCAAGAGCCTCGCGTCTTGTGCGGGCTGAAGACCTGCCCCAGGACTTCGGCAAGCCGCTAAAGGAAGCCCATGAGGTCCCTGCTGGGGGGGGCCACGATAATGGCCATAGAGAGGACCTCCACAACGCTCCTGTGGAAACTAATCACCAGGTGAGCGAGAGTAATACCTCTTCCCCAAAGATATTCAAGCCCTTAGAGATCAATGTGCTTGGTGAAGACAAACTAGAGCCAAGGCCTAAAGTGGTTAAGAAAATATCCAGGCCCAGGCCCACCATTGATACTCGCTTTCAGCCACCACAGCACAAGGCTGGACATGGTGCCGGGGTGAGTAAGGTGAGCAAGTCCGAGGCCCTAGAATATGGTCGTATCCTTGCGGCTCTCAACTTCAAGGAATATCAAAAAGGGGTGAGACTAATAGATGCATTCCTGCAAAAGTTTCCGCAATCCCGGCTACGTCAAAAGCTCCTGTTCATGAAGGGTGAATTTTACCTCAAGGAAATGGCTTTGGGAAATTCGAGCAAACTTTACGCTACTATTAATTCATTCAAAAAATTCATTCAGGATTATCCCCAGTCTCCTTTAGTGGCCGAAGCGTATCTGAAGATGGCCAGAGCCAGTCGATTGGGTGCAGATTATTATGGTGCCATGGGTTACCTCAATCTTCTCTTTGAGCGTGAGCGCGATGAGTCGATTTTACCGGCTGCCTATCTTGAAAGGGCAATGGTCTATAACAAGCTCGAGTTGGCCGACAAGGCCTTCCAGGACTTCAATACGATTGTCAGGCGATATCCCTCCTCGCCCGAGGCGGCAATGGCGCGCCTGGGGATCGCGCGTTATCTCCATAACAAAGGGCTCTATGCAGAAGCCGAAAAATGGTTCGAGGAAATTGAAAAAAGATACCCCGATTTTCCTTCCGAGAACCCAGCATTTTATTCCCTACGGGGGAAAAATGACCTTTATTTAAAAAAATTTGCCAGGGCCAGGGAATACTTGCTTCAAGCCATAAATCTGGGTGATAGCACCGAACCTGTGGAAACGGTGCTGACAAGGGTGGGTGATACCTACCTGTTTCAGGGCGATAAAGAAGCAGCAAAAAGGCTCTATACCTTTGTTGTGGCACATTTCCCAGACAGTGAGGCGGTTTCCGTGGCACAGTTGCGATTGGCGGACCTTACATCCGGAATTGAAAAGTTCAAGGAACTCCATGACCGATACGGAGATGCTCCCCTTGGTGAATTGGCTCTGCTTAAGCTTGCAAATGTCTATTTCAGAAATAAGGCATATGACAAGGCCATGGACGCCCTTAAGGAACTGGTGCTCAAACCCGCCAAGGACGAGGCTGGAAAAGCGGCTAGGACCCTGTTTGTTCAGGCCCTTGAGGAGGCGATCAAGCAGGCCTATAAAGAGGGGCGATATGAAAACTGCATAGGTCTCTATGAAAAAAACTATCCCTTGATCGGCAGCGAACTCAGTACCAACGCAAGACTATACCTGGCTGAATCACTGTTCAAAACGGGGTCTGCCAAGGAAGCACTGAAGGTCCTTGGCCCCTTTGACCCCACCCCATTAGCCGAAGGTGTCCGTCCCCGCTATGTAATGGTGTACGCGAAGGCGTTGAAGGCTGCAGGGCAAACACGAAAGGCTGTGAGAATCCTGGAAAAAGAGAGGCAAAAGTTCAACACCAAGGGCTGGAGAGCTAAGTGGTGCCTTTTCCTGGGTAAGTCCTATCAGGAGATTGGCAAGGCATCCAAGGCCCTGGTCGAGTATAAGAAGGCTGTTGAGGATCCTGTGAACCTCAGCGTGGCGGATCAACTATCAGCGTGGCTCGAGATAGGCAGGATCCAGAACAGGCTAGGGCGGGTGCCCGAGGCCCGTAATGCCCTTAACAAGTGCCTCAGTCTTACAGACAATTCCCAGAAATATAAGGATATGCGTCTTTCTGCCCTCCTGGAGATGGCAAAAACCTACACGTACCAGGGCAGCCCATCAGAAGCGGCAAGGATACTGGAGGGCATACTCAAAGAGGGCTACGGGCCAGAAGCACAACACTACTGGGAAATCAAGTTCCGCCTGGCACGGTGCTATGAGCAAATGGGGGTCATGGACAAGGCAAAGGCCCTATATAAGGAGATAGGTGATGAGGGGCCTTCCATATTGCAGGCAAGGGCCCAGATACGTTTGGGAAGCATAGTGTTGAACGACCGGCTTAAGGCCCTGCCTCATTGGTCTGAGGTGGCCAGTAGGTAGTTGACTATGGACAGGCGAAAGATACTATGGACCGCTTCTTCAGTTTCAGTGCCTAGTTTGCTAATTGAGGCATTGAAGGCGAGAGGATGGGATATCGTGGTGGCAAATGGCCATGGAGGCAGACCAGAAGAGCAGGTCAGGAAGGTCATTCCAAAGGTGTGGGTCGCGGAGATAGGCGGACATGACTCTGGTTTTTCCGCCATAATCCAGGATCTGACCTCTAGATTCCCTGACATTTCCGTACTTGTGTTGAGTTCAAGGCCCACTGTGGAAGAGGCAGTAGATATAATTAGATCAGGGGCGGCAGAGTATATGGCCCTAAGTGCAGAACCAGTAAGGCTGATGGCAGCCGTAGAAAAGTGCCTGGAGTACAATGCGACTCGACATGGCACCAAAGCGATGGAGTCAAACAGCTACGCCGGAGCGGGACAAATCGTCGCCCAGGACCAGGCCATGAAGGAGATACTCAAGCTCGCTGAAAAAGCTGCGGCCAGAGATGCTACAGTGTTAATTGAGGGGGAAAGCGGGGTGGGGAAGGAGGTGCTGGCCAGGTTTATCCACTGGAATAGTTCCAGGAAACAGGGTCCCTTTGTGGCAATTAATTGTGCAGCGTTGCCTGAACAGTTACTGGAAAGTGAACTTTTTGGCCACGAGAAAGGGGCGTTCACAGGGGCGGTCTCGCGGAAACAAGGTAAATTTGAATTGGCAAACGGGGGGACATTGCTCCTGGATGAAGTCAGCGAGATGGCCCCTTCTATTCAGGCCAAGCTGTTAAGGGCGTTGCAGGAAAAGCAAATTGACAGAGTGGGGGGCCGCAACCCGCTCGAGGTTGATGTACGTGTTATAGCGACGACAAATCGCGATCTGGAAAAAGAAGTGAGAGATGGGAACTTTCGCCTGGACCTTTACTACAGGCTCAACGTGGTACCCCTTCGCATCCCTCCACTAAGGGACAGAAAGGCTGATATCCTTGCCCTGGCGGAACTTTTTCTTACGAAGCAGGCCGCACAATATAATACCAGGCAAAAGACACTGGACGACGCGGCGGCGAGGTTGCTTGAGCAATACCACTGGCCAGGGAATGTGAGGGAGTTGGAAAATCTAATGGAGCGGGTGTGCATCTTCGTGGATTGTGATGTGGTGGGGCGGCAAGATATTGAGAGACTTCTGCACATGAACTCCGTGTCATGTGAAGAGGTCTTGACAGATGCCAATGTAGTGACTCTCAAAGACATGGAAAGGAAAATGATTATGAGTGCCCTCAGGTCCCATAATGGCAATCGGACCCATGCAGCAAAGGTCCTGGGAATCAGCGTGAGGACTTTGAGGAATAAGCTAAAGGAGTACAGAAACGAGCTAGATGCGCAATAGCAGAGGCTTTTCACGGTGCGGTAATATTTACATAGGGGCGTGGAAAGCCCTCGGTGTTTCAATTGGTACTCCTTTTGCATGATCAAACCGGCAGAATGGAGGGATTATATGGGCCCGATTCATAAATTCAGCCTGGGATTAATGGGTAAGACGGAAAAACTCCTAGCCCATGCCCTGGACTACAGGGCCAAGCGACATGGGGTCATAGCAGGTAACCTAGCCAACATAGATACACCAGGATACAAGCCAAAAGATATAGGTTTTGATGATGCGCTAAAAGAGGCCCTCGAAGACCCTGAACTGAAGCTAAAGGTTACGCAACCCGGCCATATGCCTGCAAGATCCTCACTGCCTCCGATTGGAAAAGGGGACTTTCCCCTGTCAGAGATTAACGAGGGAGTGCAAAAAGACTCCCGGGTGGACCTGGATAGAGAAATGACCAAGATGGTGAAAAATAACCTTTTGTACGAGGCTACCGTGAGGATGCTTTCGAAAAAGTTTGAGGAATTAAGAGAAGTAATTGAAGAAGGAAGGAGATAGGGACAATGGATTTGATGAATGCAATGGATATTGCTGCAAGCGGAATGTCCGCTGAAAGGGCCAGGCTGAACGTGATTTCTATGAATCTCGCCAATGCGAATACCACCCGTACAGCCTCGGGTGGACCCTACAGAAGAAAGACCGTAATTTTTCAAGCCTCCCCTGTAGCTAGATCATTTGAAGATGAGCTGAAGGTGTCCATGATGGATGACAATGTATATGGGGTGAAGGTAACGGGTATCATGCCGGTAAACGGCCCCTTTAAAAAGGTCTATGACCCATCGCACCCGGATGCGGACAAGAACGGGTATGTGTACCTGCCCAACGTCAATTTGGTACAGGAGATGGTGGAGATGCTCAATGCAAACAGGGGCTATGAGGCTAATGCCGAATCTGTGAGAACCGCAAAGGCAATGGCCCTTAAAGCACTTGATCTGGGCAGGTAAAGGAGAGGGCGAAAAATGATACGCCGCATTCAACCATTTTCCGGCTTGGGACCGGCTGGCGATAACTCACTGCTTGTCCACAAGTCTGATAATAGTTTTGCGAACACACTAAAAAGGTTCATTGCAAGTGTTGACGGCCAGGTCAAGCAGGCTGACAACATGATGAGGGATTTTGCCGTGGGGAAAAGAGCAGATCTACACAACGTAATGATTGAGACACAAAAGGCAGATCTGTCTCTCAGACTGCTGCTCAGGATCAGAAACAAACTGGTTGAGGCCTATCAGGAGATCATGAGGATGCAGATGTAACAATAGGCGAAAGGCGTGAGGCAGGAAACAAGGCCCAATGCCTGACGCCCAATAAAGGAGTCCGGTTATGGCTGGGGAGGAAAATAGAACAACAATGCCTCTTTTGGAGGTCTTCCGAAATATTCCTCTGGGAAAGAAGATCAGCTTTGCGCTCACCGCATGCGTGCTGATCGGAGGGTTTGTTGCATTGATGGTATGGACCAATCGACCGAACTATCAGATACTTTTTGCAAACCTAGAGACCTCTGATGCCGGACAGATTGCGGACAAACTGCGCGAGAAGCGAATCCCATTCAAGCTGGAGGACGGGGGCAGGACTATCTTGGTCCCTGATGATAAGGTTTATGATTTGCGCCTGGAACTGGCCACTCAGGGCCTGCCACGGGGGGGCAACGTGGGATTCGAGACATTTGACAAAATGCCCTTCGGTACAACCGAATTTGTCCAGAAATTAAAATACCAGCAGGCGCTGCAAGGCGAGCTTGCCCGAACAATTATGGAATTCGACTCAGTAGCCCAGGCCCGGGTACATATTGTTCAACCTGATGATTCGCTGTTCGTGGAGCCGGACAAACAAGCGACAGCCTCGGTAGTGCTCAAGACATACCAGGGAAGGTCACTGAGTAGGAAACAACTCCAAGGCATCGTGAACCTGGTGGCCTGTGCGGTAAAAGATCTCAAGCCAGAGAATATAACGGTAGTAGATGTGGATCGTGGGCTCCTCATAGGTCCTCATGAGGACAGTGGGCTAGGCCCTATGACCCAGGACCAATTTGAATATAAGAGGATGCTGGAGAAGACATTTGAGAAGAGGATCATAAGCATGTTGGAGCCTGTTGTAGGACACGATAGGGTTGTGGCGAAGGTATCAGCCGATGTTGACTTCAAGCAGGTAAGCATATCTGAGGAGACCTATGACCCGGACAGTGCTGTGATCAGGAGTGAGCAAAAAGAGAAGGAGAAGGCCACAGGTGGGAAAACTTTGCCTAGCGGGTCTCCTGACCTTAAATATCAGGTATATCAGACCAATGGTAAGACGGGGTCCGCGACAAGACAGGTAGAGAAAGAGAAGTCGTTAGTAAACTACGAGATAAATAAAGTGAAGAAGCAAATTACAAGCGCTTCGGGGGAGATAAAGAGACTCACCGCCGCTGTAATTATTGACGGGCCCTATGAACTGGTGAAAGACGAAAATGGCAAAGAAGTCCGCAAATTTGTCCCCAGGACCCGCAAGGAGATGAAGGGATTCGAAGACATTGTTAAAAAGGCCATAGGTTTCAATGAAGCTCGGGGTGATCAGGTAAGTATATCCAATGTTCCATTCGCAATACAGAACGAACAAAAGATACAAGCAACCGCTAAGAACCAGTGGATGTCATATCTCAAAAAAGGGGCCAGGCCTCTGCTTAATGTGATCCTCATTTTCGTATTTTTCTTCTTTGCCGTTAAGCCATTCAAGAAGTGGCTGAATCAGGCTAAAGGATATATGGGCCCGGCAGCATTGCCCCCTGGAAGAGAAGTGCCACAGCTATCTGCAGGAAGCGAGCCTGGGGGAGAGGGTACAATCAGGAAGGAAGAGATACTGGAGATAAGCAGGACAGAGCCGGAGAAGATAGCGGAAGTCATTAGAGCGTGGGTGAGAGAGGGAAGCTAAGTTGGAAGGAAGAGAGGAGCTGAGTGGAACGAGGAAGGCCGCCATCTTTCTAATGGTGATGGGTGAAGAATTTACAGCCAATGTTTTCAAGCATCTGAGTGAAGATGAAATCAAGGCCATAGGCCAACAGATGACAAAACTTGATCAGGTTGAGCCAAAGGTTATCTCTTCCGTGATGAGTGAATTCCTGGGCACCTTCAAAGGAGGAGTACTTATCGGAGGGTCTGGCGATAAGTTCTTTGCCAGAACGGTATCAAAGGCGTTGAACCCGAAAAAGGCAACCAGCCTCATGGAGGAACTTACCTCAACAAAGAAGAGGGGTTACTTTGAAAAACTGAAGGCCCTGGCGCCCGATATGATCGTAAACTTTATAGCGAATGAACACCCCCAGACAATCGCCCTGATCCTGTCCAATCTGGATCACCATAATGCTGCGGAGGTAATCAAGCTGCTTCCCGAGCATATTCAGAGTGAGGTGGTGGTGAGGATAGCAAAGCTGGACACGGTGCCTGATGAAATAATTGATGAAATCCAGAATGTGCTTGAGAGCGAAGTATCTAGCATAGGTCAGTCAGGTCCCCAGAAGATGGGAGGTATTGAGGTCGCTGCTGAGATACTGAACCAGATAGACAGGAAAACTGAGAAAGCAATTCTGGAGAAGATAGAAGAAGAAGAGGAAGAGTTGGCCGATAATATAAGACAATCCATGTTTATCTTTGAAGACTTGGTGACTCTAGACGACCGCTCCATCAGGGCCTTGCTTAAGGAGATAAGTAATGACGAACTGTTGCTGGCCCTCAAGACGGCATCTGACACCTTGAAGGAAAAGATATTCAGCAACTTGAGTCAAAGGGCAGCGGAGATGCTCAAAGAAGACATGGAGGTAATGGGCCCTGTGAGGGTTAAAGAAGTGGAGCAGGCCCAGAGGAGTATTATAAAGACTGCAAGGAGACTGGAAGAGGAAGGAAAGATTGTCCTAGGAGGACGAGGAGGTGACGACGTCGTTGTCTAACCTGATAAAGAGGCATGAACATGGAGCCTTTGAAATAAAAACATTCCGAGCCCAGGAGATAGAATCTGATGCTGTGGCCAATACGTATAGGGGCAAGGATAGCCCGGGCAGTGCGGGGGATCGGATATCACAGATAGAAAGGGAGGCCTATGAAAAAGGTTTCACACAGGGACAAAAGGATGGTCTCGCTCTGGGGAAGAAAAGGCTTGAAGAGGCAGCCAAAAGGCTGGTGACTTTGATTGGAAGCCTTGCGCGCCTGAAAGAAGAGCTATACCGGGAAGCGGAAGAGGAGATATTGAAGCTGTCCGTGGAGATAGCGAGAAAAATATTGCAAAGAGAACTAATGCAAGATGAAGAGGCAGTGCTTCGTACCATAAGGAAGGCGGCGGATTTCCTCAACGAGCGAACCAGTATCAAGATATTGGTCAATCCAGATGATATGCGCAAGGTTGAAGAGGCCATACCTGAGATAAGAAGAGGAAAAAAGATAGACAGGATAGAGCTGAGTGAAGACGCGGCCATAGAGCGCGGAGGATGTATCTTGGAAACAGGCTTCGGAACTATTAATGCAACTGTGGAAGATCAACTCGCTGCCATAAAAGAGGAGTTAGAGGACGTACTCGGTGGCAATGGGCATGGCAATGCAGGTATCACTTAGGAAATATATAGACAGACTGGAGGATCTTAACCCTGTGTTACTGGAAGGGAGGGTGAGAAAGGTCGTTGGTACCGTAATAGAAGGTAACGGCCCTTCCATGCCACTGGGCGGCATCTGCCAAGTGTATCCTCCCCGCTATGCTGCCCCGGTGCTCGCGGAAGTGATAGGGTTTAAAGAAAATTCGCTGTTATTGATGCCTCTTTGTTCGTGTGATGGCATTGAGCCTGGGAGCAGGATCGTTGCCAGGAAGTATCAGGCCAGCGTTCATGTTGGTTTCGATATGCTGGGCAGGGTGCTGGACGGCTTGGGCGAGCCAATAGATGGAGGCCAGCCCATACGTTACACAAAAACAATGCCCCTGTATGCCAGGCCCCTTAATCCCTTGGAACGAGCAAGAATCAAAGAGCCCCTGGATGTAGGTATCAGAGCAATTAACTCACTCGTGACCTTGGCTAAAGGTCAAAGGGCAGCCATCATGGCTGGGTCAGGCGTTGGAAAGAGTGTGCTTTTAGGAATGATGGCCAGGTTTACGAAAGCCGATGTTAATGTGATTGCCCTCATCGGGGAAAGGGGCAGAGAGGTTAAAGAGTTTATCGAGCGCGATCTGGGCATAGAAGGACTTAGGCGATCCGTCGTCGTGGCAGCCACATCAGACACTTCCCCCCTGATCAGGATGAGAGGGGCATATCTGGCTACAGCCATAGCGGAATTCTTCAGGGAAAACGGCAAAGACGTTTTGTTAATGATGGACTCAATCACGAGATTTGCAATGGCTGCGCGCGAGGTGGGACTGGCCTCAGGTGAGCCTCCGAGTAATAAGGCCTATCCACCCAGCACTTTTGCTCACCTGCCGAAGCTGCTGGAGAGGGCAGGCACCAATGGCAGGAAAGGCTCGATAACTGGGTTGTATACTGTCCTGGTAGAGGGTGATGACATGAATGAACCAATTGCCGATGCGGTTCGCTCTATAGTAGATGGTCACATCGTGCTGGACAGGTCGCTGGCCTCTCGCGGACACTACCCGGCGATCGATGTGCTGTCAAGCGTGAGCAGATTAATGAACGATGTTGTGGGACAGGACCATATTGGTTATTCAAAAAAATTCAGGGCCCTGCTGGCTGACTATACAAAGATAGAGGATCTGGTGAACCTTGGCGCATATAAGAGAGGCAATAATAAGAAAGCTGACTATGCGGTGGACATGATAGATAAACTGAACGCATTTCTACGCCAGGATGTAAGTACCAGGTCCACAATGGAGGACGGGGTGAAGGCCCTGAAAGAACTGTTTGGCTGAGTTGGGGGAGGCCTATGGCATTCAAGTTCCGCTACGAGAGTTTATTAAGCTACAGAAGGCACTTGAAAGATATGGCTCAAGTTGAATTGGCCAGATCAATGGAACAATTGCAAACGGCGAGAGATAGTCTTGAGTTCGTTACGGCCGAGTATGAGAAGGCTACGGGTGTGCTGAGCCAACGCCTGAAGGAAGGTATTACGGCTCAAAAGCTTAAGAACTACAGTTCATACTTAAATAGACTGAAGGAAGACATAACTCAAAAGGCGCTCCAGGTGGCAGAGTGGGAGGAAATTGTCGAAAAGAAAAGATCCACACTATTAGACAGAGACAAGGAATGGAAGATAATGGACAAACTCAAAGAAAGGGACTTTCAAAGATGGTGCGCAGAAAGAGACACAAAAGAACGCATAGCGCTGAACGAAATGGCCATACTGCGCCACGGAAGAGAATATCGTTAAAGTCTAAAGGTTCTTTTATCTTTCTAATGTCATTTTTAGCCGCTATGGTGCTGGCCAAGATAGTCCTTAGCGGGCTGTACATCTCTAGCCATTACTTCGGTGCAGAGGCCTTTGCAAAGCAAGAGGAAAAGCCACCCGTGGGGCCGCAGATGCCTATAGTGACGGAGCAGTCCCTTATCAAGAAACAGATGGAGCTGAAAAAGAAGGAGCAAGAAATCGCCAAAAAGGAGAAAGAATATCTGGCCTTAAAAGAAGAGACGGAAGCAAAAATGGCAGAACTCAACGAGCTTCAAGTGAAGCTGGCCAATTATGCAAAAAAATTGGCACAAAGGGAGAAGGCACTGAAAGACGCAAAGATGGCACATCTGGTCTCTCTTTACACAGCGATGGATCCTGCAAAGGCTGCCGCCATTATGGAAAAGCTGAAAATGGTGACGGTCGTAAAGATCCTAAGGAATATGAAAGGTAAGGCCGCGGGAAAGATTGTGGCTATGATGAGCGCTGAAAAGGCGGCCAAGATTAGTGAGCAGTTATCAAAGGAACAATAGAAGCCCTGCGCGTACTTGTTTTTCCTCCAATCTTCAGTTACTATCATTTGCCTTTAATCATACCCGTCAAAACCGGTTTTCAAGAAAAGTAATTTAGGTGATCCTCGTGGTGAGAAGATTGTCGCCAACAACCAAAGGAGTCCTTGTCTGCCTGGGTGCTGCCTCGGCCTGGGGAGCGAATGGCGTGGCAAGCAAGTACCTCATGAATATGGGACTGTCACCCTTTGTCCTTTCTCAGGGCAGGCTGACCATAGCCTCGGGGCTAACGATCATTTGGCTGGCTTTAACTAGGCCCCAAGCTCTTCGCATCCAGAAGAGACATCTGTGGCATTTCGCGCTGCTGGGTGTGGTCGGCATGGCGGGGGTCAATGTATGCTACTTTGAGGCTATCTCCAGAATCGCTACTGCCGCTGCTATCCTGGTCGAGTACACTGCCCCTGTTCTTATCGCCCTGTATGCCCGTTTTTTTATGGCCCAACGGATGGGATTGATGGGATGGACTGCTCTGTTTCTGGCACTTGCCGGGTGCTATTTCGTGGTCGGCGGATATAACATCAATCTGTTTCACATGAATTCCACAGGTTTCATTTGGGGCCTGGGCGCTGCATTCACTTATTCCTTTTATATCATCTACTCGGAATATCTGCTAAGGGTATACGGCCCCTGGACGATCTTGCTATACGCTCTGATATTTGGCGCCTTGAGCTGGAATATTGTGCTGGGTCCAGGCACACTTCCAAAGATGGGGTGGAACATCACTTCTTGGACCCTGATCTTTCTTTGTTCCAGCTTCGGCACTATTGTCCCCTTCGGCCTGTTTGCATGGGGAGTAGAGCTGTTAAGGTCCACGCGCGCAACCATCGTGGCCACCTTTGAGCCAATTTCAGCAGGAGTTATTGCCTTTGTGGCATTAGGGGAAAGGTTGGCTCTGCTTCAGATCGTCGGGGGGGTTGCTGTGATAGTTTCAGTAGTCCTCATCCAAAGGGAAAAAGAACTTGACGAACTGGCGCCGGCCATGCTGAAACAACAGGCTTCCACGCGCAGTATCACCATTCAACGAGGGAACTAACAATCCTTTAGAGCACACCCATGACCGGAAAAATTTTCCCTCGCACCTATGAAAAGGGCATATTTTTCCTTCGCATATAACCTCAATTTTAGCATGCACCTAGCTTCATGGGGTGTAACGTATTGACTTATAGGCAAAAATAAGTTCTACCCGCTGGTGGCATGGCCCTTGCTCTTTCACCATGGCAACTCAATGGACTCTACGCAAGGAATGATGGAATGAAGGG
The DNA here is from genome assembly GCA_964485655.1 of uncultured Desulfobacteraceae bacterium. GTDB lineage: Bacteria > Desulfobacterota > DSM-4660 > Desulfatiglandales > Desulfatiglandaceae > B111-G9. Next base: position 3,538 of record CAZAKC010000017.1, on the reverse strand, counting down.
ATCCGCAATCCTCAACATGTTCAAGGATATCTCTCTCGCACCCAGCCAACCACAGCGCCAGGGCAATACTGCGATAGACGCCAATGAACTGTTCCATAAGCTACTGGCAAAGGAAATCCACGAGACAAACATGCCTGAAGAGGGGCAGGCAGGAGGAAAGAGCAGGTGGGATTCTTCTCGAAAGGAAGAGAAACTAGTGGCTTCTTTGGCAGGTCTAGCCGGGTTTAACCCGGTGATTCCCTCAGCAAAGGCGAACACCCTCTTTGTCATTCTAAAGAGATTGGGGCTGCGGAAAGAGCAAATCTCCGCGGTGCTGGCGAAAGCTACTGATGCTAATGGCCTAATACATTTGGACAAACTGGCCCGTGACCTGGAGGCGATACTGCGTGGTAGCTTAGCCAAAGACTCCAGCATTGCCGTGGGCCGGGAATATGTGCCCATACTGGCTCTTGCGTTCCTGAGGCTAGGAGCAGACCTGGAGGCAGTAAGAGGTGTGCTCGAGAAATACGCATCGGCAAAATCCGAACTGAAGCTGAATGATGTTAGTGCAATGGTCCATGGGCTGGCACCGGGTCTTCAATTGAATGAAAAGGATACAAAGACCCTGCTTCAGGCACTGGGCATACCGGTAATGCCGGAAGATATGGCCTCGTTGTTGACAGACGGGAAAACATCGCGCGAGTTGAGACCTGTTATTAAACAAATTAAAGACGGGGACCCAGATATAATATCAAAAACGAAACTGGCCCATATCCTGAGACGCAAGGGAATAGCTCCTGAAAAAGTGAAAGAAATTCTTGAGAGCGTCAATTTTGAAGAAATCAGGGGTAATCTTGGAAAAGACAAAAAAGAAAAGATTACAAACAGTGAGATACAATCACTTCTCCAAAGTATAAGACTAGATGATAAACGAGAAAAAAAGCTCTCTTCACTCAAGCAGCATTTAGCAAAGGTCCATCTTAAGGGTCTGACAAAAGGAAATGGAAAAAGAGTTCCTCCATCCTTTGTTCAAAAAAAGACGGAGAACACCCTGGATTCAAACAGAGAGAAGTCAGGAAGCTCTCAATTTATAGTTACAAGAGCGGATCTGAAGGACAGTGTGAAGGGAGACCTAACATTTCTCAAAAGGGTTGACAAGGCAAAGCAGCTTCCCGCTTCCATCCTTACCCATCCCAACTCTCGATCTACAGATTCCGTAAGGTCAGCAACACCTGTGAATATGATCTGGGTTGATCCCCACGAGACCCTTGGAAAAGTGATGCAACATCTAAAGCTGATGTTGATGAGCAGGGAACAGGAGAGCAGAATCACGTTGCATCCCCCTGACCTCGGACAAATGGATTTAAGAGTAACTGCAAAGCATGGACATCTACAGATTCAGCTTGGTGCAGAACATCCATGGGCCAAAGAGATTATCGAGGGAAACCTTAATGCTTTGAGGCAACAACTAAATCAGGCGGGCTTTGTGGTAGACAAACTTGACGTAATGGTCGGTCTGGGAGGAGGGGGCTTTGCACCTCACTCGGAGCGGGACGGCAAACAGGAATGGTCCCTGCCCTCACGCAATATGGAGGTGTCAGGACCTGCGCTGGTTGTTCAGCCGTCCCCAACGCCAGGCCTAATAATAAAACATAATCATCAGCTCAGCATTGTGGTCTAAAAAGGAGAAATTATAATGATAAGTCCAATTCAGTCAGGGGCAAATCAGGGTGTTCAATATTCTACTTCACCTCCTCATAGCAGATCAAAGTTAGGGAGGGACGACTTTCTTAAGATTTTCCTCACTCAGCTCCAATACCAGGATCCGCTTAATCCCATGAAGGGCACCGAATTTACTGCCCAACTGGCACAGTTCAGTAGCCTTGAGCAGTTATTCAATGTGAATGATAACCTTAGCAAGATAAAATCAGTTCAGGATGAGGATTCACAGTTCCAGGCCCTGGGTTTGATCGGCAAGCAGATAAAAGCTCAGGGCGATTCACTTTCACTGGCAGAAGGGAAGGACGCCACAGGGGCATTTAGCCTGGATAAGGGGGCTGACTGTACAGTCCTTGTCGAGGATGATGCAGGCAACGTGGTGAGAAGAATACCGCTGGGTCAATTGGCCGCCGGCCGTCATGTGTTTACATGGGATGGAAGGGACGAAGCAGGTAACGAATTGACCCCCGGCTCATACAAATTCGAAATTCTTGCGCTGGACCAGACGGGTGAAGCAGTAGGGGCAGATACCTTTATTTGCGGCGTGGTGAGTCGTGTCAGCCTGGAGGGTGGTTCTCCTGTGCTTTATGTAGGGGATGTGCCAGTAACCTTCGACCAGGTGAGTGAAGTACAACTAGCTGGTGAGGGCAACGCTAACAATTAAAGACGATATGGTAAAAGAAATAGGACAAGGAGGTATTGGGAATGGCACTTTCAAGCGCTTTATTTTCAGGGATCAGCGGCCTGAGTAGCCTGGGCAACGCGATGCAGATCATCGGTGATAACATTGCAAATGTGAATACCGTGGGTTTCAAGGGGAGTACGTTCACGTTCCAGGATCTACTTAGCCAGTCCATCTCTACCCAGTCTGGAACAGCTCAGGTGGGCAGGGGGACTGCATTGGGCGATGTGGCCGGCGTATTTGAGCAAGGCTCATTTGAATCAACTGGAAACACAACGGACCTGGCCATTGGCGGGGCGGGATTTTTTGTACTGAGGGAATCAGGGACCCAGAATAATTTCTACACCAGGGCAGGGAATTTCCGCTTCAATAAAGATGGGTATCTTGTTAACCCTGAGGGATATGTGGTACAGGGATGGACCCTAGATGAAAATGGAGAAGACATTGGTTCAGTTACCGACATAGTTCTAGATTCCTTTACCTCGCCCCCTAGAGAAAGTTCGAGAATAACCGTTGTCACCAATCTGGATTCTGATTCCGATAGCCAAACAGCCAGTCTTTCGGGGGCCTGGGATGGTTCAAGCTCCACTCCCATTGATAGCGGTAACTATGTATATCAGACTACGGTCAAGGTGTACGATTCATTGGGCAGCACCCATGACGTCACTGTATATTACGACAAAGGCACGGGTAGTAACTGGGAATATATAATAACTTGCGACCCGTCAGAAGACCAACGCACCGAGACAGACGGCTCTGGGAATACCCCTGCTGGCACGGCTGCAGCCGGTTTGCTGGCCCGCGGGACTATTACCTTTAACACGAGTTCCGGACAGATCAGTAATCTGACATTGCAGAATTTGACCGATGCCACCGATTGGGATGATCCCTCAACCTATACTTGGACTAATGCCACTACAGATTCAAATGGTTATTACCAATTCACAGCAGATTTCCTGGGGGGCACATCTACTTCAATGAATATTGAGTTCAATATCGGGACGAGAGACGATGGGAGTGGAAGCTTTGTCAATGACTCACTAACAACCACTCAGTTTGCAAGTGCCTCCACTACCACTTTCCAGACGGCCAATGGCTATGGGGCCGGAGATCTACAGGGAGTTGATGTTGATGTAGACGGAGTGGTGACAGGAGTTT
>CAZAKC010000016.1:0-37774 GCA_964485655.1 uncultured Desulfobacteraceae bacterium | reverse complement strand
AAATAGATTTTTCTCAGAAGGGAGCAAGGCGGCATATAAGAATGCTAGGCGCCAGGTAGGCAACGGGGCAGGTGTACCTTTTAAGAAACCCTCAGTGATGGGGATGGTTATGGCTGTTACGCTCATATTGAGTTCCACACTCAGGAAGTATGTGCCGGACTATGACCCGGTTAAGGGTCTCGAGGTAGTGACCGAGGCCGGGACGACCATAAGTGATCTTTTATCTCGATTTGGAATCCCGCAAAAGGAGGTAAAGATTGCTATGGTCAATGGGGTGAAGGTGGGGCTGGAGACAAAGCTCGAGGGTGACGAACGAGTGGGATTGTTCCCTGCGGTGGGGGGAGGCTAGCAGGTGGGTTACATTCATGTGAAGGTAAATGGGGCACTACGGAGACTCATGGAGGAAGCAGACAAGCCTTATGAGTTTGATAAAGAAATCCCTGATCAGGGAACACAGGCCGCCAGGGTGATTAAGGACCTGGGCCTGCCCCTGAAAATGGTAGAGGCAGTGTTCCGCAATGGAAGGATCATAAATATCTACGATAGAGTTGGCCCGGGAGACAGGGTGGCCTTCTTTCCGTTCGGAACTCCTGGCCCCTATCGCGTATTCTTGGGTATGCTGAGAGAGAATCTCAGGAGGGGCAGGTTGGAAAAGGGCCAATAGAGGGAAACAGCACGATGTGGCAAGTATCGCAAGGGAGATGATCCGCATGGGCTCGGAAATAAGTGACGCGATAGTAAGACAGGCCGAGGAAACGGTGACACTGGCTGGTGAGACTGTCCGTATTATCCGTGAGGAATCGGCCAAGGAGATTGCATCCTCATACGCACTGCACTTGGGAGAAGTCTTTAGAGTGGCATTGGCCGAGGGCATAATCCCGTATCGCTACATACGTAATCACGGGGTTATTTCAGTGGAAGATCAGCTCAGGCTGGCAAAGTCTTGTGCATGTGTTGTTGGGGCTGGAGGCCTTGGGGGAAATGTTATAGTTCTGCTGGCACGGTTGGGAATCGGTCGCCTGATTGTAATTGATGCAGACAGGTTCGATGAGACCAATTTAAATCGCCAAGCACTATGCACAAGGGACAATCTGGGCAGACCAAAGGCGAGGGAGGCTGCCGCCGTGGTGAGTCAGATAAACCCGGGTGTTGCGGTGACGCCATACGTGGAAAAGCTGACAGAAAAAAATGCTCCACAGATTTTGCAGGGGGCACATGTTATTGTGGATGCCCTGGATAATGTTACTGACCGTTTTGTGTTGGGGGCAACTGCTAAAAGACTGGGCATTCCTATGGTCCATGCTGGAATTGCGGGGTTTGAAGGGCAACTGATGTCGGTTTTTCCCGAAGACCCTGGGCTTGAATTGATATTTGGCGATGCCGATAGATGGAAGGCCCCCAAGAGGACACCTGAGGCAGTACTGGGAGTACCTGCCGTAACTGCCTCGTTACTTGCCACGCTCCAGGTGATGGAGGTCTTAAAAATAATTCTGCATAAAGGCAAACCTATAAGGAATAAGATCCTTAGGCCTGACCTGGAGATGGGGGAATTTCACGAGATTGTGTTTACATAGTAGCTTTGGTTTGCTGGCGCAATTGGAATATCTCAGGGTTCAGATCCTGGTTAAAAATGATATCTTTTATCTTTATGTGGACCGAGCTTTCATTGGCCAGGTATCTTGCCTCTACAGCCTTTGCATATGCAATACTTCCCTGCGCGGCAAACTCAGAAAACCTTATGGCCACGCCCAGTTTCGGGTATAATACGTTCATAGGATATTGAAGGTTTCCATCAAACCTTATCTCCTGAGCCACTTCATCACCTCGGCTGACCACGAGAGCGCCATCATCGGCTGACCATGAGATAGCGCCATGGTGCATCAACTCCGGAAAAGCTCTCATCACTGACCACAACAGTGTCCTGTTAACCAGGGGGGTCTTAGCAAAAAAAGGTAGGCCCCGTCCAAATTGACCGTGGTAGGTGCGGTGATGATAAAAATCGATCACTGTCACCTCATTGCCATGCATGAGTACGTGTAGTAGGGGGAGCCCCCAAGTGTGAGTGATTTCGAGTTTCAGACGAAAGGGATTCCGCGAAGCTACGCAGAGAAACGTAGTAGAGATTCGCTGCGTTGGCTCCCATACCTGAAGCATCCCTGTTGAGACGAAGTTCTTGACTTCTGAGCTTTGCTCGTCCAGGTTGCGTTCTAATAAATGAACCTTGCTTTGTGAAACAGAAAGGCCCGGACGGGTCCCAAGCTGAGCGCATCCAAGTATGGATATGACAAAAGCAACCAATGCCAGGAGAAGCGCAATTTTGCTGGACACCGGCAAGATCAATTTTTCCCTGTTTTCAAAAATTGTTTTACTTGACTGATTTTCTCTTTTATCTTTTCAGGTTTTGGGTGCTTCAGCTTCAAGGCCTTTTTGTAATGGTCCAGCGAAGCCTTGTAGTCCTTCATCTTAAAATAGGCATCACCAAGATGCTCGTTTATCGTGGGATCGTCAGGCGTGAGTTTTGCGGCCTTCTGCAGATATTTGAGGGCCTCCTGGTACTGTCCTTTCTGGAAATACACCCAGCCAAGGCTGTCAATTATGTAACCGCTGTTGGGCTTTAGCTTCATTGCCTTTCTTATTAGTTCCATAGCCTCATCAAGACGGACGCCCTGCTCAGCATAGGTGTAGCCAATATAATTAAGGGCCTCAGCATGGTTGGGATCCAAGGTAACTACTTCTTTCATTTTCCTGATACAACCCTGCTTATCCCCGCTCTTGTCCAATACAACCCCGAGCCGAAATAAGAGCCTTACGTCTTTAGAATGGACCTTAAGGCCCTCTTTGAGCACTTCCATTGCCTTGGAATATTTCTCTTCGGTCTCATAAATACCCGCTAACATGAGGAATAGCTCAGGCTTGCTCTTATCTATTGAAATGGCATGCCTGAGGACCTCTATCGCCTCCTGCGTTTTTCCCTCATCATCCAACAAATAGGCAATGTGTAGCTGTGATGGTATGTAATAAGGGGAATCCCTGGTTATTTTTCTGAAGTGCTCCAGGGCCTTTACGGTATTGCCCAGTTCCTCATAGGCCGTGGCAAGATAATAGCGTGATTTCTGATCCTTCGGCCATGCAGAGACAATAAGGCTGAGTTCATTTATAGATTCCTGGACCTTCCCGTGGCGCAGGTAAAGGAGTCCCAAGGCCTGCCTGTCAGGCCCCCCGGGTTTAGACAATTTCTTGATATTCTCCATTTCCTTTTCAGCTTTGCCTTTGAGACCCAGCTTGTAATAAACCTCCACCAGCCTCTCTCTGGCGGCCAGATTGTCCGGGTAGGCAGAAAGTAGCTTTTCATACAATCTTGCGGCGTCCTGATACCTGTGGGTGATCTGGTACACGGTGGCCAACTCAAAAAGGGCAGGTTCTAGTGTGGTTTTCAGGCTCAGGGCCTTTTTATATGCCTGTTCAGCCTGCTGGTATTTGTGCTGCTCAAGATAAATCCGTCCCCGGTAATAATATCCAATGACCAGGTTGGGATTCTGGCGAAGCAGGACGTCCAGGTGGGAAAGGGCTTTATCAAATTCATTATGGCGGATGTAGATTGTGGTAAGGATAAGCCTCACCCGGCGGTCCCTGGGTCGTTGCACAAGGATCTTTTCATAAAAGGCCGCTGCCTGTTTATCGTTTCCTGTCAGGGAGTAGAGGTCAGCGAGCAGGATCTGGCCATCCACATCTTCAGGGCTCAAGTTGACAGCCCAGAGAGCATATTTAATGGCCCCCTTATAGTCCTTCATGCCTTTATACAAAAGGGCCATTTTTTTGTTAAGGTAGGGAGAGTTGGGATCATTTTGCAGGCTAAGTTCAAGGAAGTGTTTGGCTTGCTTAAATTGCCCCTTGGAGACAGCAAGGGAATATTTCATATAATTCAGATAAGCAGCAAACTTCTTATCCCTTATCTGAGAGGATAGTGATGTGGGTTTTTGTGGTGCCGGCGGCTGGTTCCCTGGCGGAGGGTTAACGAGGCGGTTACAGCCCAGGACGTTCACAAAAATGAATACAGCCAGAATGGCTTTATAGGGATAATGTCTTGTCATTTTAAAAAATCCGAATATAGTTCTTCGAAGTCAGGGATCTGTTCCTTAAGATATTTCTTGGCTTTCTTAATGAGCCTTTCCTGAATCTGCCTAATTCTTTCCCTTGATATATTGTACTTATTTCCCAGTTCTTGCAACGTCAAAGGTTTTTCAGCCATAATTCTACTGTCAAAGATGTCTGCTTCCTTGCCCGAAAGGGTCTTACGAAATTCCTTGAGCTTTTCGAGCAGAAGCTCTCTGGCCTCATGTTCTGTCAATTCATCTTCTGCGGATCTGCCCGGATCAGGCAAAAAAGCCCCGAGGGATTCCCTGGAGTCATCTCCAACAGGGGAGCTCAAGGATACTTCCCATCCTCCGAGCCTCTGACTCATCTCAACCACTTCTTCTTCCTTGACGTCCAGTCGTTCTGCCAAGAGCCTGGGTTCGGGGTTGAAGCCCTGTGCTATAAGCTTATCTCTTTCTTTGGCTAGGTTAAAAAATAGTTTCCGCTGGCTCTGGGTGGTCCCTATTTTGACCAGCTTCCAGTTATCCATGATGAACTTCAAAATATAGGCCTTGATCCAGAACGAGGCATAATAGGAAAATTTTATTCCCCGATATGGATCAAATTTTCTCACCGCCTGTACAAGGCCGACATTGCCTTCCTGGATAAGGTCAAGCAAGTTGCGCGTCCAGTAGCGATGAAAGTCCATGGCTATTTTCACCACAAGCCTTAAATTGGACGTGATAAGGATATAGGCAGCCCTCTGGTCATTGTGCTCCCGTACCCTGATGGCCAGTTCAATTTCTTCCTCACGGGTAAGGAGCCTGAATCTCTTGATTTCCATGAGGTACATCTGGAGAGGGTCATAAGGTACGACACCTCTTTCTTCTGCCACTACTGCCGGGGAAAGGATCTCTGTCTCTATATCAGGCAGCCCTACATCAATATCATCAGGCGCTGAGAGGTCCTGAGCCTGTTTGCCCTCAACATCTTTGGCCGATGATGCCTTGTCACGTTTGTCTTTCATGGCCTTTATAAGACCCTCACTTTTACGTATCTCTTTTTGCCGGCGCGTAACAACAGGGCCCCGGAGTCGTAAACGAACTCAAGGGTAATTGGCTGATCAAAGGCCTCCAGGCGTTTTCCATTGACGTATCCACCACCCTGGGAGATAAGCCTCCGTGCTTCTCCCCTGCTCTTGCACAGCCCGGCTTTTTCAAATAATACGTAGGCAGGTAGGCCACCTTCGAGTTCTGCCTTTTGGATCTGGTACGTAGGAACCGTGTCTGAGTCGTCCTCCTTCCCAGCCCCGTAAAAGAGCCGTGCTGAGGCCTCCTGAGCTTTTTTGGCCTCTTCCTCCCCATGGCATATCTTTGTGGCTTCATAAGCGAGTACTTTCTTGGCTTCCCGGATCTCCTCGCCTTTGAGTGAGCCCAGACGCCTCACTTCGTCCATGGGCAGCAGGGTGAATAAGGCCAGGAACCTCTCAACATCACGGTCATCCTGGTTGATCCAGTACTGATAGTACTCGTATGGAGAGGTGAGTTCAGGATCAAGCCATATCGCCCCCTTATGGGTCTTTCCCATCTTGACACCAGAAGATGTCGTCAACAAGGGAAATGTGATTCCGTGCACTGTCTCGCCTTCGAGCCTTTTTATGAGGTGGGCGCCTGCCAGAATATTCCCCCACTGGTCATTGCCGCCCATCTGTATCCTGCAGTCATAGTGTTTAAACAGGTACCAGAAGTCATATGCCTGCAGAAGCATATAATTAAACTCGATGAAACTGAGGCCAGTCTCCAGCCTGGCCTTATAGCTTTCAGCAGCGAGCATCCTGTTTACGCTAAAATGCCTGCCAATATCCCTCAGGAATTCGATATAGTTGAGCTTGGTGAGCCAGTCAGCATTGTTCACCATCAGCGCCCTGCCACCCTCAAAGTCCAGAAATCTGGCAAGCTGCTTCTTAATGAATTCAGCATTTCTGTCAATATCTTCCCTCGTCATAACGGGCCGTGATTCGGTCTTACCACTGGGATCTCCCACCAGTGCGGTGCCTCCTCCTACGACAACAATTGGCCGATGACCGCCCTCCTGCATATGCACAAGTGACATAATGGGCAACAGGCTGCCTACGTGAAGGCTTCTGGCAGTGGGGTCGAAACCTATATAGCAGGTGGTGGGAGATTCCAGTAGCTCCCTCACCTGATCGTAATCAGTTACCTGTTCCAAGAAACCCCTTTCTTCGAAAACTTCCAGTACATTCTTCACTCCAGCTTTAACCTCCGTCGTTTTACATCAAGATTGCTTGGGCAACACCAAATGAACCACTTTCCCTCTTTTTCCCAATGGCCCCAAGGGCTTACCATTTAACTGCAGCTCAATACCAGCGGCATTTCCTATCATGATATCAAAAACCCGCTGCGCATTCCAAACGGGTCTGCTACCCGGATCGAAGATATACTCCTTTGGTTGGCCTCCATCTGTTGAGATGCGCATCCAAGTTCTCTCCTTGACAAATCCAGTTAGTACAAAGGCTGGGGTCGGTTGTGGCGGTGGAGGCTTCTCAATCCTTTCACTTTCTTGAATACTTGCTTGGGCCTGTGGCTGTGTGATGGAATTGGTCTGGGCAGTGTTGGCTGAAGACTGCTCCGTCCTTTCCTTGGGAGGGGTAGCCACGTCGTTTCTCGGCGCTTGCTTTTCCACTTGTGGCCTTTTTTTCTCCAGTTGTTTATCTATGCCACGTCTACTTTGTTCGTTTCGGGCTGCTCGGGAGGCCTTCCGCACAGATACCCCAGGAGGAGGCTGTTGTATCCACCAGTAAGTGGCTCCGATAGCTGCAAGGATCATCAGGGTGGCCACAATCCACCCGATTTTTCTTGGGCCTTTTTTGGTGAGAACAGGTTCAAACGGCCTGGTATCTTTCGGGCCTCTTGCCTCATAAAGAGCGAGTACTTCCTGTTCTTCCAATTCCAATAACTTGGCATAAGCCCTAAGGAAGCCCTTGACAAATGGGGGCGCAGGGAGATCTTCCCAGCGTTCGGCCTCTATGGCTTCCACGATTGGAGGCCTCAGCTTAATCTTGTCAAAGACCTGCTCCAGGGTAAGGCCTTTTTCTTCCCTGCTCTGTCTCAGTTTTTCTCCCAGGGCACCAGCGTTAGGTATTTTTCCATGCGTGGCTGATGGGCCCTGTTCCTTGGAAGGGGTTTTTGCCATTGCTTGTCCTATCTCCTGCGAACGCCTGAACAGCTTTAAAGAACATGAACTGGGAGCACCGGATTCACCTGGACTAGAAACATATTTTTATATATGCCTTGCTCCTCAGATCCTTAATCCATGCATAATATTTTTTATTAACTTCCTGGCGGTAAAGGATGTCATAAATGGCGTCTTTGACCTCATCAAAGGGTCTGACCGATCCCTTATACCGCCTTACGACCTTGATGATCTGAATTCCGTTATACCTGTGAATGGGTTGGCTTACCTCGCCCTGCTTGAGATTTTCAATGGCCGTTCGGATCTTAGGGTCAAGTTGGCCAGGATCAAATTCTCCGATGTCTCCACCCTCTGAGGCCCCTGGTCCCTTTGAATATTGTTTGGCAAGGGTGGCGAAATCCTCGCCTTTCCTAAGCCTCTGGTAAATCTGTTTAACAACATCCTGTAATTGCTCTTTTGACTGGATGTCATCGGGGTCTTTATAAGGGAGGAAGATCATTGCCAGCCTAAGGCTCCCCTTTACCTTGAACTGGTCTTTGTGTTGTTCGTAATATTTTTTAACCTGCTGATCTTTAACTATTATCTTGGACTTGACCTCATAGTTTATCAGCCGCATCCGCTCAAGATCTGTTTTTACCTTCTCTCTATACTGCAAGTAAGTCATGCCCTCGGCCTTAAGGGCAGCTATCAGGCCTTCCTGCGTGAGGTGATTGTCTTTTTTGATTTTTTCGATAGCATTATCCACCTCTTTGTCAGTTACCTCAATACCCAGTTCTTTGATTTTTTTCTGGGCGATTTTCTCGTCGATGAGATAGTCCAGAACCTTTTTCCTTGTCTCAAGAAATTTCTCTTTGTTTTGCTGCTCCAGCACATTGGGATCCATTCCTGTGATCTGTTTTATCCTCCTATTCAGCTCATACAGGGTGATGAGGTCATCTTCCACCATTGCCACAATACGGTCGCAAATCTCAGAGCGCGCCCATGGCTGGGCAGGGAAAAACATGTAAGCCAGAAATAAGGAGATCAAAAGTATCGTGGTCTTGTTCACTCTACCCATTGTCTTTCTATTTCCTTTCTAGTGACTTCACTAATACTCTGACGGTTATTTTACTCCTTTGCTGCTCAAGCCATTTTGCAAAGGCCCTCTCTTTTGCCTGGCCGTAAAGCTGAGCCTGGATCGTTGCTGCCACTTTTTTTAGTGGTTGGAGCCCACCGGGGTCTTTTTCTATAACCTGAAAAATGTGGTATCCGTAAGGGGATTTAACGATTGGGCTTACTTTACCAACAGGCAACGAGAACAGCACCTTATCCATTGATGGAACTAGCTGCCCCTTTTCTACCCAGCCTACTTCACCCCCCTTTGTAGCTTCCGCTGAGTAGGAAAAAGACCTTGCAAGATCGGCGATAGATTCGCCTTTCTTTATGCGCTCAAGGGCCTCCCTGGCCTTGTCCTTTGTGCGGGTTACTATTTGGCGAAACCTGACTCGAGCAGGCCTGGTGAACTCATGGATGTGATCTCTGTAATAGCGCTCAATTTCCATATAGCTCGGTGGGCGTATATCCAAGGTTACCGAATCGAAAACCTTTTTTCTAAGGAGTTGTCTTTTTAATGCATCTTTCCACTGCTCCATGCCCACGTAACGCCTCAACAGGGTTTCTTTAAAACTCTCCTCTGGATAGTCTTTTTTGATCTTCTCGATAGCCCGCAAAAGTTCAGGTTGTGATACGGAAATCTCTTGCTGTTGGGCGTATTGCACTATAATGTAATAATCGACAATGGAATCCAGCAACGGCCCTTCAAGCCTTATTGATTCGGTATTAGGCTTCAGCAAGTCGGAGCTTAGAAGACTAATGTCCTTTTTTAGCTGGTTGACGGTAACTTTGCGCTCCCCTACTTCCAGGGCAACCTGTTGCCCTGGACCGGGCTTATTGGTGCAAGCGGAAGTCACTGCAAGGCCCAGCATCAGGGCTATGATAATAAGAAGATGTGTAGTAAACGTTTTTCGCAAAGGCATGGATTGACCCCGCTTGCTCATGCGCTTTATTGTAATAAGGAAATCTGGATAAATATGCAGATTAACATCTGATATGCAAATTGCAAAGGAAATTTGCCTTCTCCTACTGACGTGTGGCGCCTTCCAACCACCTCAGCTTCTCTACAACCGCGGATAGGATATCCTCAGAGTTCACCCCGGGGACTCTGAGGTGAAGCCTCGTAGGGGAGACAAATTGTATGGCTGCCTTGTTCTCAACGGCCATCTCTACGATTCTTTCTGGACTGATGGGGCTTGTGTCGGAAAAGCTGAGGTATACGCCTGCAGGGGCTGCGTCAAGTTTTATTATCCCCATTCGTTTCAAGAAGAGGCGAAGTTTAACTAGTTGAAAGAGGTTTTCCACCTCACAGGGCAGAGGACCGAAGCGGTCTTTTACCTCCTCCTGGAGCCGCTGGATCTGCTCTTCTTGTCTTATTGTGGATAGCCGCCGATATAGGTTCAGTCTAAGGTCTGTATCACCAACATATTTCTCTGGCAGGCGTGCGGGGATCGGAAGATTGATTTCGGGGTCAGGTATCTCATGGATGGGTTCTCCCTTCAGTTCAGCCACGGCCTGCTCCACCAGCTTAAGATATAGTTCGTAACCAATGGCGGTAATATGTCCCGATTGGGCGAAACCGAGGATGTTTCCGCCCCCCCGTATCTTGAGGTCATGCATGGCGAGTTGAAGCCCAGCTCCCAGATGCGAAAAATCCATGAGGGCTTTGAGCCGCTTTTCAGCGTCCTTTGTCATTCCCGCACCGTTAGAAAAGAGCAGATAAGCGTATGCCTTTTCTTTTGCTCTGCCAACTCGGCCTCGCAACTGATATATCTGGGCCAGTCCGAGCCTCTCCACCTCTGTTATTATGATCGTGTTAGCCGTGGGGATATCGAGACCCGACTCGATAATGGTGGAGCAGACAAGGACGTCTATTTCTTTTTTGAGAAACCCCAGCATGGTCCGCTCAAGATCTCTTTCCTTCATCTGGCCATGGGCCACGGCTACTTTGGCAAGCGGCACCAGTGTCCGCACCTGCTCAGCGCAGCTTTCTATAGTCTGCACCCTGTTGTGCACATAAAACACCTGCCCGCCCCTTTCCAGTTCAGCCTGTATGGCCCTTGTGATAAGGTCTTCATCATAAGGGGCCACTGTTGTTTGCACGGAGAGGCGATCCTGCGGTGGGGTCTCTATGATACTTAGGTCCCTTATGCCTGTCATGGATAACTGCAGAGTACGGGGGATAGGCGTGGCTGTAAGTGCAAGTACATCCACCAGAGCTCGATACCTTTTCATGGCCTCTTTCTGTTTGACCCCAAATCGCTGCTCCTCATCAATTATCAACAAACCCAGGTTGGAAAATGACACGTCCTTCTGAAGGAGCCTGTGGGTCCCTATAATTATATCCAAGGCACCAGAACGCAATTGTGCCAATATCTTTGACTGCTCTTTTCTGCTCTTGAACCTGCTCAGCAGGCCCACTTTTATTCCATATGGCCCCATGCGTTTACAGAATGTTTCGTAGTGTTGCTCTGCCAGGACCGTTGTTGGGACAAGCATTGCAACCTGTTTCCCATCAGCCACAGCCTTAAAGGCAGCCCTGAGGGCGACCTCAGTCTTGCCAAAGCCTACATCCCCACAGATGAGGCGATCCATTGGACGGTCCGAGGTCATATCTCTGATTACCTCTTCAATAGCTTTGACTTGATCAGGGGTTTCCTCGTGCTCAAAGGTGGCTTCAAACTCCTTGAACAGGGTATCAGGGGGAGAAAAGGCATATCCTTTCTTGTGCATCCGCAAGGCATAGAGGTCCACGAGCTGCTTTGCAATCTCCCTGATGGACCGTTTAGCCCTTTGTTTGGCCACATTCCAGGACCGTCCTCCCAGTCTATCAAGTTTTGGCTCCTTTTCCTCAGGACCCACGTATTTTTGCAGTATGCCTATGCGGTCAGCCGGGATATAGAGCTTGTCATTTTCTGCGTAATTAATAAGAAGGAAGTCACTGACCTTACCAGCGACTTCCATTTTGAGGAGTCCACCGTAGCGGCCAATACCGTGATCTTCATGTACAATAAGATCACCATCATTAAGCTGGCTGAGGCTTGACCATCGCCTTGGGCTGAGGGTCAAAGGCTTGCGGGCCTTTGGGGCGGCTCTTTTTGGGCCGAAAATCTCATCCTCGGTGATTACAAACAGAGACATCTGTGGCCATACGAAGCCCCTTGTAAGTTTCCCGACGCATATGAACAGGCCTTTTCTCCGGGCAATCTCCTCCCAGGATTTGACTACTTTTTGGGGACTGACCCCATAGTTATTAAGGATTTGAACGAGCCGCTGGCCCTGTCTGTCAGTTCTGGTGACGAGTACCACACATCCCCCAGAGGCTGCCCACTGCGATACCCTGTGGGCTAGAGGGGCCATGGACACTCTTCCTTTTCCCTCGACAATAAGATCTAAGTCCTGATCCACGGGTGAAACTGGCGGTGTGGACAGCAGCAATGTCGCCTCACCACTGCCAGGTGGCTCTGCCAAACCCCAGGAGATTCGTTGGTATTGTCTTAAGGAGTGTTCAAAATCATGTACAGGGATAAGGATGTTGGAGGTCTCAGGGAAGGGCTTGCCCTTGCGTGATGCCTCGCTGTGGAAGTGTTCTACGTCCTGCTCATGGCGGGTTGATATGGTCTTGTGATGAGAGTGAAAGGTGTGGGGATCTATAAGGATAACCAGGCAGTTATCTGGAACATAATCAAGAAGCGTGCCAGGATGCTCGTAAAAATGGTTCAGCCAGGCTTCTATCCCCGGAAACCTTGTTTCTTGGCCACCGGCGCCTGGGAGTCTTCCCATGGACCGTGCCCTTGCCAAGTTACTGTCTTTGGTGAGTACTTCGGAGCATGGTATCAAAACAAATTCCCGCAGGTGGGACAGGCTACGCTGACTGATAGGGTCAAAATATCTGAGGGATTCCAGAACATCTCCCCAAAATTCTAACCGAATTGGGTTGCGATGAAGGGGAGGAAAGACATCCAGGATGCTGCCTCTTACGGCATAGTCACCTTTCTCTTCTACCAGGGAACTTCTGCTATAACCGGCTGAGTTCAGGTAATCGATGAGTTGTTCTCTGTCAAACTCTTCTCCCACTTCAAGTGGTTCAAGAGAATTCAGAAAGGCGTTCTTCGGTATGGTGCGGAATATCGCAGCATCAAGGGATGTGACCACCACGGGCGATGGATGATTAAGGAGGTGAAAGAGCGCTTCCAGGCGGCTGCTTATAATTTCTTGATGAGGACCCAGACCACTGAGGGGAGAGATATCATAAGCAGGAAACTGAAACATCCTGGCTCTGGCTGGATCGGCCACAGAGTCCTCGGACATGAAAAATCTCAACTGGCTCCATATCCTTGTTGCCTCTTTCTGGGTGGGTGTGAGGACAACGCATGGGCGATTTATGCTGTGGAGAAGCTCAGAGATGAACAAAGAGCGTGGGGCGTGATCCAGGCCCTGCACTGATACAGATCTAATTCCTTGATCAATAGCCCTTCTCAGTTGTTCTAATAGTTTTTGAGGCTCCATATGAGACCCTGTAGCCCACTGCTGTCTGAGATAATTGCCATGTGAGAATTAAACACAATGATCCCAAAAAGGTTAAATCTTAAAGTTGCTGATTTGAAAATCAGGTTTTCAATTTGGAAGCTACTAAAAAACCCCAACAGGAAAGGCTAGCGCTTGCCTGAAGGGGCACCATAAATTTACATGCACGAAAGGCTTTGACACTAAAGCTAACAGCCTTATGAGCTAATTTCCATCCATATATGACCTCTTTGCGCAATCTCTGCGTCGATCTGCAAGATACCTTGTCTGCCTGTGCTAGGTGCACGGACAGGTGCGGCGTGGTATAGGAGACTTCCGCGTAATCCCTTGATTTGTCCATGCCCAGCTTGGAGTCCCCAACGTTGGGGCGGGGCCCCGGAAGCCTTGATCTCGCGCAAAAATTCCCTTGTCTGATACTGGCAACCCGCTGCAAATCAGTGGGGCTGAGCACCCCGAGGGTGCGAAGAATTGGAAGCTCCCTCGTCCTCGAATTTGATTTATGCGTGGCCAGAACCTATCCGTACAGATAGCAGGAATACTCTGTCTTTTGGCCCAGGAGATTATCGATAGTGTTCTGGATCTCTTGACGCTGTTCGCTTGAGTACCATCTTTTCCAGTCGTCCAGGCTCTGCCAGGTGCTAATTACTAAATACTCCTCCGGATCGTCAATATTTGCCAAGGTCTCCCCTGAAATATATCCTGGCTGAGAAGTTGCCAGGGCCCGCAACTGAATGAGCAGAGGAAGTAATTCGGCCTGTTTGTCTTTGGATACCCTTCTCTTAATTATTATCTTGACCGCCATTTTGTCGCCCCCTTTCGTGACTGCAACCCCTGTATGACTACGGCCTTATTGAAAATTGGAACAACAGCAATTTGCCCTCGAGTTAACAGAGCGAGGTGGACAAAGAACGATAAATTAGCTAAATTGTATCATATTAGCAAAATATGTAAATCTAAAAATCATTTATACCTGTCTTGGATCGGTTCTTAATCATAGGCAGCCAGGATAGCGGCGTATATAGTAGGCCAAGGGCTCAAGTTTAGGTGTAAATCGATCTTGCACGGCAGCGAGTTATTACTCTGTGCGGACCTACCCTAGGCTAACAGGGATGGATGGACTATCGGCGGGCCGACGTTATTGTAAAGGGGGGTGTAATGGAAGTGCCTGAGGATTTTATAAAGGTTGCAGTAATTGATAACGAGATAGAAGCCCTCTTGGTGGATTCTATCCTCACTGAGAGGGGAATTCCCCATGAGATGCGGTCTTACCATGATACTGCCTATGACGGGCTGTTCCAGACACAAAAGGGTTGGGGGCATGTGAGCGCACCGGGCCAATGGGCAGGTGAGATAAAGGAAATACTCTCAGATATAAGGCAAAAGGCATGGGAGGACAAGGGTGTATAGTAAACTGTACGCGCATTGTCACGATATTGACGATTACCTGCCTCGCTCAGGCGTAAATTACCCTGTTTGGCTGGCCTTGTATTGAAAGAGGCGGGCATGTAGGTGAGCGTAAATGCAGTAGGTGTGGGGGATATTGAGGATTGGAGAGATAGTTTTTGAGAGATAGTGGGTAAAAGAGGATCGATGGCATTAAAATTGCAATTTCTCATAACCGTTGATCTCGCCCAACACGCAAGCGGGTTGCCAGGCAAGAGTGGCTGACCTGAGCTTGGGATGGCCCCAATGAAGATTAACCAGCATGCAGGAGATGAAATCATGCAGGACCATGTCACACCCGGCCAGATGATAGAGAGACGATCAGAGCCCCGGAAGACACCGGAGCAGTATTACGCAGTTGAGTTTACCATAGAGGGACTGGAGCTGCCTTACCAATTCAGGATTTGGAATATTGCCTCAAAGTCCATGTGCGTGCTTGTCAAAGAAGGCTCGGATATTCTATCCAGGCTAAGAGTGGGAGACAAACTCAACATGAAGTATTATGTGGGGGGGGCAGTTACAGAGCCTGAGTACAGAACGACTGCTATACGCCATATCACGAAGAGTGAGGACGGGCGTTTCAGGGGTCATTACCTTGTAGGACTGGAGATCCTGGCGAGCGAACGAGAGACCAATAGCGAAATTCTAAAAAATTAATGAGCATTCATTATTATCCTACCTTTAAGCTCCCTCTATGACCTGCTGGGGGATTAATCATATCAAATTTAGATTTTCTTCTCGCATGCAAGAGTGCTTTTCCTTGCTATTATGTTCTGCTAAATTTAAAAATACGTACATGGAGGCCACAGGGTTCGCGAGGTCTCAGCTTGTTAGCTTGCTTGAAAAGAGATTCCGGGAAAAATGAGCGTCATTTCAATAATATCCAACCTTCGGCTGCAAGACATTGTTGACATTCTCTTAATGACCGCCTTGGTCTATCACCTTTACTTGTGGTTCTGGGGCACAAAGGCCTTCAGGGCCCTGGTGGGCCTGGTAGCGCTGGGAGTGGTTTTTACTATCGCCAGGTCATGGGGACTTTTTCTCACGACCTGGGTGTTCCAGATATTATGGCAGGTACTTGTAATTCTCCTCATAATTCTCTTCCAGTCAGAGATCAGGCAGGTATTAGAAAAGGTAAACCCACTGAGGTTTTTTGGATTGAAGGGAGGGGCTGACTCAGAGGATTGGGCCGATACCCTTGCAGTTGGAACATTTGCCTTGGCCAAGAAAAAGATAGGTGCCCTGGTGGTGATCGAAAGGGAGGACCTTGTTGAAGAATACATTACGGGAGGGGTGGAACTCGAAGCCACTCCCACCGCCGATCTGCTAATGAGTATATTTCAAAAAACAAGCCCATTACATGACGGTGCCGCAGTGATAAGAAAGGGAAAGATATGGAAAGTGGCATGCTATCTGCCATTGAGTTCAAGGGAGGGCCTACCGGAGCATTGGGGAACCCGGCACAGGGCTGGCATTGGCCTCAGCGAACGATGCGATGCATGGGTCGTTGTGGTTTCAGAGGAGCGGGGGTCAGTATCGCTCATGCATGGGGGTCAAAACACTGCCATAGCTGATCACGTTCAGCTTGGCAGGGTGCTCAGAGAGGCCACTGCCCCTTCAAAGGCTGATGGGCAGGGTATTGCAGAGAAAGTCTTATTGGTCCTTAGACGGCGGCTGAAACTAAAAATGGCTGTTTTCGCGTTCGTGTCAATTTTTTGGTTACTGCTAGCCGGACAGCAGAATTTTGAGGTTTCCGTCAAGGTTCCACTTGAGCTAAAAAATGTGCCCAGAAATCTTCAGATAGTAGAGCCCCTCAATCCGCAGTTACAGATAACCTGCAGAGGACTGCGGAAGGATGCCAGCACACTGAATCCTGATAATATAAAGGCACAGCTCGACCTCACTCTGGCAAAGTGGGGCAGGCGCACCTTCAGAATAAGCAGGGATCAGATTAGTCTCCCCACGGATAGGATTTCCATTGTCCAAATTAAACCTTCGGTGCTAAAATTCAAATTCAAGGAAATATCCCCGGGCCCTCGAAAGGCTAGGCCAAGGACTTGAATGGACAGAGGCTTCAGAAAGACCAATCATCTGGCGGTGGCAGGATTCCTGTTGCCTTTTGTGGCGGGCGCATTGGTCGGGCTTCTGGTGGTACTGGTAAAGAAAGATTTTGGCCGGTTTCAGTTTTTGATCCCATACTTAACCGTTGTTCCTTTGCTGCTGTGTGGTGGACTTGTGTGTTCAACCCGCTCTATTGCTTTGATAGAAGAGCGCAATGACAAGGATTACGCATATTCCGGCCTGACGCTCAACATCCTTTTTTTGATGATTTACGCGATTTCACTGATCTATTTCTTCGGTTTTGGCTCCTAATTTTTTCCTCACTCAGCCCCTTCTTTTTCCTTGACATACGGATGTTTTTTTCCTAGAAGTGTCACGAAGTGCCTTAAAGTGGATTAAAGTGGAATAAATGGGGCTATGAGGTGTTTAGAGGGCGCTCAAAACATACCCTTGATGCAAAAGGCCGTCTCGCGATTCCAACGCGATTCAGAGAGGTATTGGAACGAAGGGGAGAAGACACCCTGGTGGTTACAAATCACGACAGTTGTCTATGGGTATATGCTAGGCAGGACTGGTTGATAATCGAACAAAAAGCCATTGAATTGCCGGAGTTTGATTTGGATGTGAATACCTACCTCCGCTATTTCATCTCCGGTGCAAAGGAGTGCCCTCTGAAACAGAATAGGATTACTATCCCTCCAGACCTGAGAGAAATCGCGGGCCTGGACAGGGAAGTGATGGTTGTAGGGCAACTAAAGAGGTTTGAAATCTGGGATAAAGACAGATGGGAGGAGGCCTTCCGTCGGGCGAAAGAACATTTTCCTAGGGCAAGTCAGTCCCTCAGACAATTCGGCATATAAGGAATTGGGTATTGGGGCATTTCCACCAACCAGTTCTCCTGGAAGAGGTCCTGGAGGCCCTGGCCCTCAAGCCCAAGGGTGTCTATGTTGATGGCACATTGGGCACTGGGGGCCATGCACTGGCCATTGGGAAAAGGCTAGATAAAGATGGCTTGCTGATAGGCCTGGACGTAGATGAAGAGGCCATTAAGGTCGCATCACAGCGCCTGAGATCCCTGCACTGTGAGTGGAGGGTCTTTAAGAAAAGCTATGCAGATGTAAACGCACTGCTTGACAGCCTAAATATCCCGGGTGTTGACGGGATACTGTTAGACCTGGGGATGTCCTCGTTTCAGTTGGAGCACTCAGGGAGGGGCTTCAGCTTTTCCCGTGATGAGCCCCTTGATATGAGGATGGATCCTGGCAGCAGTGGCCCCACCGCATCTGATCTCGTCAACTCCCTCAGCGAAAAGGAACTGGAGGACTTGCTCCGGCAGTACGGCGAGGAAAGATATGCCAGGCGTATATCAAAGAAGATCGTCCAGATTCGGTATAAGGCTCCCATTAAGACTTCCTCACAGTTGGCATCTCTCGTTCGGGCCATTTATCTTCAACCCCGGGGGCCTATACCTAGGCATCCAGCGACTCGCACATTTCAGGCTCTTAGAATTGCAGTAAATCGGGAACTGGAAAATCTTGAATTGTTTTTGGAAAGGGCCCCTGATGTTCTTAAGCACGGCGCCAGGCTGGTCATCCTGACTTACCATTCCCTGGAAGATCGAATTGTGAAACAAAGATTTGCTTCCTGGGAAAAGGGGTGCACGTGTCCGCCGGATTTTCCGCAGTGTGTTTGTGGAAAGATGCCGGTGATGAAACGTATCTTTAAAAAGGCCAAACGGCCGAGCAAAAAGGAAGTCATTTTGAATCCCAGGGCTAGAAGCGCCATTTTGAGGGCAGCAGAGAGGGTGTAGTCATGACAGGTGCCGACAGGGTCAGTCACATGGTGAGGGCAAGGAATGCCAGGACAGGCATTAGAATCGTAAACTCCAGAAAAAGGCGTAAGCCCCTCGGTCTGTCCGGGAAGCAATTGTTACTGGTCATTCTTATGGTAATCTTATTGCTGGGCACCGGCATTGGATTTGTCCGGTCAAATTTTGAAAGTACTCAGATAGGCTATGATATCACCCAATTGAAAGAAGAGGAACTCAGGCTGAGAGATATCAATAAGAAACTGCACCTGGAGCTTGCCTACTTAAAATCTCCCCAGAATCTCCATTCCCGGGCAATTAAGAAACTTGGACTGCGGCAGCCTCGGCCTGATCAAATTGTAGTGTTGCGATGAAGGTAAAGGAGAAAAAGTGGATACGGTTCCGCATAATCCTGGTCGCAGGAGTTCTGTTGTGTGGCTTTGGGGCCATAGTTGCCCGGGCGTACCAGTTTCAGGTCATAAAACGCGACAAACTCCGAGCCATGGCCCGCTCGGGTTACACAGGGATAGTGTATCTTCCGCCCGAGAGGGGAACTATCTATGACCGCAGCGGCACGGAACTGGCAGTTAGCACAGATGTTTCATCTGTCTATGCACATCCAAGGCGAATAAAAGATAGGGTAAAGACCTGCCGGATCCTTTCCAGAGTGTTAGGCGTTTCAAGGAGGTCTTTGTACAGGAGACTTAATCCTACCAAAGCCTTTGTGTGGGTGAGAAGGAAAATAGATCCCGCCAAGGCGGAGAAGATACGGAAGCTCAGATTGACCGGTATTGGGATCACAACTGAGAAAGGCCGTTATTACCCGGCGCGGGAATTGGCTGCTCAATTGCTTGGCTTCGTGGGAATAGACAATAACGGCCTGGAGGGTCTTGAGGCCAAGTTTGATAAGCTGCTGACCGGGCCGAGCTATGAGTTGATTGAAATGCGCGATGCTTTGGGGCGGCCCTTTTTCATTAGGAGAACCTGTTCCAAGAAGAGATCTCTTCATAACTTGATCCTTACCATTGACAAAGACATCCAGTACAAGGCGGAAAAGGCCCTGCTCGCCGCGGTGAAAAAAAGCCATGCCAAGGGTGGGGAGTGTGTGGTGATGGATCCCAGAACAGGGGATATCCTCGCAATGGCGGTAGTCCCTAGGTTTAATCCAAATATCTTTTCTAAATATCCACGGCAGCGGTGGAGAAACAGGACAGTGACAGACTGCTTCGAACCGGGCTCCACGATTAAGGCTTTCCTGGTCGCGGCCGCCTTGAACGAAGGAGTGCTTTACCCCAACAGTAGACTCTATTGTGAAAATGGCAGGTACAAGGTGGCTGACCGGATTATTCACGACACCCATAAATATGGCACGCTCACAGTTACCGACATTGTGGCTATGTCAAGCAATATTGGCGCTATAAAGATTGGGCAGGAACTGGGTTATGACCGCTTCTATCAGTATCTGAAAAAGTTTGGTTTTGGAGCAAAGACAGGGATAGAGCTATTAGGAGAGCGGAGCGGATTTATAAGACCACCGGACAAGGCTAGAGCAGTGGAGCAGGCCAATGCTTTTTTTGGCCAGGGGCTATCGGTGACAGCACTGCAATTGGCCGCAGCTATGGCATGTATTGCAAACGGCGGGGTGCTGATGAAGCCGCACATTGTGAAGGAAGTCACTGATTCTCATGGGCAACCTGTGCGAGTGTATAAACCCCGGACTGCAAGGAGGGTAATATCTTCTGCCACCGCGCTCCAGGTGACATCAATCCTAGAGAAAGTAGTGAGCGATCATGGAACAGGGCCACGGGCTGCCATTGCAGGCTATAGGGTCGCAGGTAAGACGGGCACGGCTCAGAAAGTGGATGAGAAGACAAAGAGATACTCAAGGAGTAAGTACGAGGCAATATTTGTGGGATTTGTTCCAAGTCGACATCCGCGTTTGGTTATTGCAACCATTGTAGATGAGCCTAAAGGGATACCTTACGGTGGCGTGGTGGCGGCACCTGTATTTAGAGAGGTAGGGTTGTGGGCGCTGAACCATCTAAACATTAATCCCTCGGTGAATGTGGCTGAATCGTATCACGGAATAACTGAGAAAAAGGCCTCAGGGTCATCCATGAAATGCCCAAAGTGGCTTTCCGGCGCGAATTCGAACCTGAATACAAGCGATTTGCGAGGATGCGTTCCTGATTTCAGGGGCAAAGGCATGAGAGAGGTCTTGTCTGAGGCCGCAAACTTGGGCGTTGAGGTGAGGTTGGAGGGGACAGGTTTCGCGTATAGCCAAAGACCAGGTCCTGGCACAGCACTCAAGCAGGTAAAATATGTCAGAGTCAAATTCAGGCCGCCAAGGTCCTCTTGAGGACAATATGGAATATAAGCGAAGCCTCAATCTAGCAGAGCTGATAAAACATGTGCCCAATGCACGATGTACAGGGGATGGAGGAGTTATTGTAACCGGGGTAGCCTATGACTCCCGGAAAGTGAAACAAGGAGACATGTTTGTAGCCCTTAAGGGCTCAGCTCGAGATGGCCATAACTACATAAAGGACGCCGTATCGCGGGGGGCTGTTGCTGTTGTGGTACAGGAGAACATGGCCCAAAGCCCTTCAGTCCCTGTGGTCTATGTTCCTAATTCGAGGCGCGCTTTGGCCACACTCGCCTCAGCGTATTATGATTGGCCGCAGAAGAAGTTGGTGCTTATTGGGATCACGGGGACAAACGGCAAGACAACAACCAGTTATCTGATTGAGTCTATCTTGCAAGCGGCAGGACTGAGGCCCGGCGTGATAGGTACGATAAATTACCGGTATATGGACTCAACATGCCCGGCTCCCGTGACAACGCCTGAGTCATTGGATCTGATGCGCTCATTCCGCAAGATTCTGGACATGGGGGCAACTCACGGGGTTGTGGAAGTCTCCTCCCATGCCCTGGATCAGGGTCGAGTCGCGGAATGCAGTTTCGATGTGGGGGTATTCACAAATCTGACTAGAGATCATCTGGACTACCACGGGTCCATGGAGGCCTACTTTAAGGCGAAAAGTATACTGTTCAGCAAGCTGCTAAAAAATGGGAAAGCCGATCGAACCAGGGCCGTAATCAATGGAGATAGCGCTTACGGTAAAAAGCTGGCGGCCGTATCCACAGGGCCTGTTTCTTTTTATGGTGTGAAAGGGCAATGGGATGTAACAGCCAGAAAAGTGGTGGTAGACAGCCGTGGGTTGAGAGGGAGGCTCGTGACACCTGCAGGGGAGGTGGACTTTTCCTGCCCGCTGTTGGGTAAGTTTAATTTGTACAATGTGTTGGCAGCAGCAGCAACAACGGTTTCCCTCGGGCTCCCGCTGGGGGCGGTGGTTAAAGGGCTCATCAATGTGAGCCATGTCCCTGGCAGACTTGAACCGATCGACAGCCCCCTGGGCATTACGGTTGTGGTGGACTATGCGCATACGCCCGATGCCCTGGAAAACGTGATCAGGACCCTTAGGGGTTTGACTCAGGGCAGGATAATAACAGTTTTTGGCTGTGGTGGTGACAGGGATAAGGGCAAGCGGCCGCAAATGGGACAGATTGCAGTAAGCCTCAGTGACTTAACGATCATTACCTCCGATAATCCGCGGACTGAAAACCCTCTTTCCATCATAAGAGACATCGTGAAAGGAATAACGCAGGGAAAAGAAGGCACTGAGTATCTGGTGGAGGCGGACAGGGAAAAGGCAATTGAGGCTGCGATAAAGAAGGCAGCAAAGGGTGACTTTGTCCTTATTGCTGGTAAGGGGCATGAGAGCTATCAGATAGTGGGCTCGGAGAAAAGATATTTCGATGATCGAGAAGTTGCAATGCGGGTGCTGGCAGAAAAGGGGTGAATGGAACAAGGTCTTGCGCAAATAGGTATCCATGAATTGGCCGACGTAGTTGGTGCGCGGATCCAAGATGGGCCAAGATGTGTTGTTTTTCAAGGGATTTGCTCTGATTCAAGGAGGATTCAGCCAGGGCAACTGTTCTGGGCACTTAAAGGAGATAGATTTGATGGGCATGATTTTGTCCATAACGCCCTGGCACGAGGTGCATCAGGTGCAGTAGTTGAGGAAAGCCAGGCTGGGCGGTTCGCAGGTTGCGGTGCTCCCATCCTGTGTGTACAGGATACCCTATATGCACTTGGGGAATTAGCCCGCTGGTGGAGGGCAAAGCACAGGGTTCTGGTGGGGGCTGTCACGGGTAGCGTGGGAAAAACCACTACCAAGGAGATGGCAGCCTGTGTCCTTTCACTGCACCATGACACGCTAAAGACAGAGGGGAATCTAAATAATTTGATCGGGCTGCCTCTGACGCTTTTGCAGCTCGAAGAGCGTCACAGCCGGGCCGTAGTGGAGATGGGAATGAATCGGCCCGGGGAGATTGCCAGGCTCACTCAGATTGCTGACCCAGATGCAGGGGTTATAACAGAGATTGGAAAAGCGCATTTGGAAGGCCTTGGCAGTCTCCTCGGGGTAGCCCGGGCAAAGTTGGAAATGGCCCAGCAAATGAAAGAGGGGGCGCCCCTGATTGTAAATGGGGATAACCATATGCTCAAGAATATGGCATCGCAATATGGAAGAGAAGTTCTCAGTTTTGGCCTCGGCGAAGACAATGACGTCAGAGCCCATGACCTTGATCCATGGTCCCCACGTGGTGCCAGATTTACCATTGTATACAAGCGGGACAGGGCGGCCGTGAATCTGAAGGTGACGGGTCACCATAACATCATGAACGGACTTGCAGCGACGGGCCTGTGTATAGGGCTTGGCCATGGCCTGGATGAGGTGGCCCGTGGACTGGAGATCTTCGAGGGACTGAGAGGGCGGTTCGAGATGGTAAATCTGGCTGCTGGCATAACCCTCATCGATGACACATACAACGCAAATCCAGTTTCTTTAAAGGCAGCATTAAAGGAAGTGGGTGGCATTGCACAGGGGGGGAGGGATCTGATCATAGGGCTGGGAGACATGTTAGAGCTGGGCGTAGAGGCTGAACATGCCCATATTGAGGCAGGAAGGTGGGTTGCCGCCCTCAAGCCGAGCTTGTTTGTTGCTATTGGAGAATTTGCTCCTCAGTTGCTCAGAGGGGCAACTGAGGGCGGGCTACCGGGTGGGGCCATGATGGTGGCTGGATCCCTAAAACAGATGGCTGATATCATATCCGGAGCGATCAGGCCCCATGCCCTGATTTTCTTGAAGGCCTCGCGAAAGATTGGGCTGGACAAGGTAAGAGAGATGATTGTGAAAAAAACAAGCACATGGGAGTAAGAGGGTGCTATTCAAGCTCATATATTCTCTTCATCCATATTTCTCTGCCCTGAATGTATTCAGATATATAACATTCAGGACTATACTGGCTACCCTCACCTCTTTGCTTATTTGTTTCATATTCGGTGGCTGGACCATATCGAAACTTCGACAACTCCAGATTTCCCAGTATATCAGGGAAGAGGGCCCGCCTAACCACAAGTCAAAGGAAGGTACTCCCACGATGGGCGGATGCCTGATACTGCCCGCGGTCCTTGTCTCTGCCGTGCTTTGGGCAGACCCTTATGACATATATGTGTGGCTTATGATATTTGTGATTGCGAGCTTCGGCGCCATAGGGTTTCTGGATGATTATTTAAAGATAAAGCGCAAGAGCAATAAAGGGCTGAGCGGCAGATTAAAGTTCGCCCTCCAGATCCTTTGTGCATTAATTTTTGCACTCGTGTTATATGCGTACCCAGGATTCAGTGAACGTCTCAATGTACCCTTCTTCAAGCAATTTCACCCCAATCTAGGGCTTGCATATATAGCAGTGTCCGTCTTCATTGTGGTAGGGGCATCCAATGCGGTTAACCTCACCGACGGTCTGGACGGGCTGGCCATAGGGCCACTTACCATAGCCTTTGGGTGCTACTTGGTGTTCAGCTACCTGGCTGGGCACGCAAAGATATCACTGTATTTACAGATTCCATATGTGCCAGGGGCCGGCGAGGCGGCAGTGATTTGCGGGGCCATTGTGGGGGCAGGTCTTGGATTTCTGTGGTTTAATTCTTATCCTGCCGAGGTCTTCATGGGGGATGTTGGCTCCTTGTCGCTTGGTGCAACCCTTGGCGCCATATCTGTTATCACGAAGCAGGAAATTATTCTTGCCATTGTCGGGGGGCTATTTGTGTTTGAAGCCCTTTCGGTCATATTCCAGGTGGGCTACTTCAAGATAACAGGCGGGCAACGAATATTCAGGATGGCGCCCATTCATCATCACTTTGAGCTCAAGGGATGGTCCGAGCCAAAAATAATAGTTCGGTTCTGGATCATCGCCATAATTTTGGCCCTGGTGGCCATGAGCACGCTCAAGCTGAGGTAAGAAGCCAGAAACTGGACACTAGAGGCTGGAGGATGGTGGATAGAGGGTGGAGAATGAAAGTAAGGGAGGTGAAGGTTACAAACTGAGCAGTATACAGGACTGGATAGAAGCCACAGACACGATAAATGGGTCAAGGGTGGTTGTGATGGGCCTGGGGGTCTCGGGCTATTGGGCCGCCAGGTGGCTGGTATCCATGGGCGCCAGAGTTATCATTAGTGAGGCTAAAGAAATAGGAAGTCTGGATTCAGCATGGGTAAAGGATCTGACGGCAAGAGGGGTCAAAATCGAGGCAGGTGGCCACCGGCCCGAGACCTTACTTGGTGCCAGGATGATAGTAATGAGTCCAGGGATACCACAGGATATGGAGCTTGTCACGGCCGCCAAAGAAAAGGGTATCAGGGTGACAGGGGAATTGGAGCTTGTATCGAGATTTATTGAAGCACCTATTGTGGCAGTCACAGGCACGAATGGCAAGACAACGGTTACCACAATGATAGGGCAGGTACTCAATAGTTCAGGGAAAAAGGCGTTCATCGGGGGAAACATAGGTAAGCCCCTCGCCGCATATTTGGCCTGTGGTGAGCCGGCAGATGTTGTGGTTGCAGAGGTAAGCAGCTTTCAACTGGACACGGCTGAGGCCTTTTGTCCTCAGGTGGCTGTGCTACTGAACATCGCGAGGGATCACCTGGATCGCTACAGGGGCTTTGGACAATATATTGAGGCAAAATTGCGCCTGTTCCAGAATCAGAAAAAAGGTCATCAGGCAGTGCTATGTGATGATGATCCCATAGTGTCCTGTATTGAGCTGGGCGGTGGCACACAGACCTATCGCTATGGAATAAAAAAGAAGAAGGGGAGAGACGCGTTTATATCAGGTAAAAAAGCGTTTTTTGGCCGGGGCGTTTCACAGTGCGTTTCCCTGAAGGATTATAAATTGGTGGGTAGGCACAATCAGGAAAATCTCCTGGCAGTGCTGCTCGCCTGCTCATCGTTTGGTGTGGAGGCAGAGAAGATCAAGGCAGTGGTGCCTCATTTCAGGCCTCTGCCTCACCGACTGGAGTATGTTGCAGTAATCAATGGTGTGAGGTTCTACAATGACTCAAAGGCCACGAACATAGAGGCCACCATAAGAGCAATAGAGAGTTTCGACCGCCCCATTGTCCTTATTGCAGGGGGGCGGCACAAGGGAGCCGCTTACGGTCCTCTAGCAATGGCAGCTAAGGGCCGCATAAAGGCTGCTGTGCTGATTGGCGAAGCGGCGCCACAACTGGAAAAAGATCTCCGCCAGGTGACGCCGTGCTACAGGGCAGAGAAAATGGCTGAAGCGGTAAAAAAGGCATATGAAAAAGCGGCGGCAGGAGACGTAGTGGTTCTTTCCCCTGCCTGCTCCAGCTTTGATATGTTTTCCAACTACGAGGAGAGGGGACAGAGTTTTAAGGATGCAGTGAGGTTGATCCGCAATGGCCAAGGCTAAAGCAACCCGTATGGGATATGACTACCCGCTTGCAGTGGCGGTTTTATTGCTCCTGGGCTTCAGCCTGCTCATGGTTTACAGTGCTAGCTCCCACATCGCTGCTTATCGAATAGGAGACAGCAACTACTACCTGAAAAGGCAGGCCATGTTCTGCCTACTCGGCATACTGGTGATGCTTGGAGCGAGGTATGTGCCGGTTTCCCTCTACCGCAAACTTGTATATCCAATACTGATACTGAGCACGGGTTTGCTTATGGCTGTGTTCGTGCCGGGTGTCGGGAAAAAGGTTGGAGGGGCCTATCGCTGGTTAAGACTGGGGCCTGTCACAATTCAACCGGCAGAGTTTGCCAAGTTTGCCCTTGCCGTCTATATGGCCTACTCAATGGCCAAAAAGGGCTCTCAGATGTCGACATTTTGGAAGGGCCTTTTTCCTCACCTTGTGGTTGCAGGTATCGTGATGGGATTGCTGGTAGTGCAGCCGGACCTGGGCACAGCAGTAATTCTAGCAGCATGGGTATTCATAATGTTGTTTATAGGGGGGTGCAGGCTTCACTACCTCCTGTCCCTTGTCTTGGGAGCAGTGCCTTTTGTGTATGTGCTGATCACACACGCAGATTATCGCCTGAGGAGGTGGTGGGCCTTTTTGAACCCGTGGAAGGACCCTACGGGAGTCGGCTTCCAGATAATCCATTCTTTTTTTGCCTTTGGATCAGGAGGCCTGCTGGGTGTGGGCATAGGTGCCAGCAAGCAGAAACTTTTCTATCTCCCCGAACCCCACACGGATTTTGTCTTTTCCATTGTAGGGGAAGAGCTTGGATTCGTGGGGGTTTGCGGGGTGGTGGCGGTATTTGTGTTTATTATCGTAAGGGGAGTCCAGATTTCCCTTTCAGCAAGGGATCTATACAGCACTTACCTAGGCTTTGGGCTTACGGTGATGCTGGGCCTGCAAGTCCTTGTTAACATGGCGGTTGTGTTGGGGCTGCTACCCACAAAGGGGCTGACACTGCCCCTGTTGAGCTATGGGGGCTCGTCTATGTTAGTTACGCTGTTGGCTATCGGCGTGCTGTTAAATATCGCTTCACAGAGGGGCTAAGGTGTTTGATAGAGAAATTTTTTTGTCACTACCGCAGAGGCTTGCAGCTCCCGCCTTGGGGGGGGAGACGAGGTTTTTATAAAGGCGCTAAGAGATGGGAAAAGGAGCTATAGCAATCATAGTGGCCGGCGGGGGAACAGGCGGGCATCTGTTTCCGGCCATATCAGTGGTAAAAGAGATGGAAAAACTATCCGGTAACTGCAGGGTACTTTTCATAGTTGGAAAGAGAGGAAGAGGATCAGAACTAGTAGTGGCACAAGGATATGACATCGCGGCGGTGGACGTGGAAGGGATGAAAGGGAGAGGATGGAAAAAAATCCTCTCCGTACTCTTCAAGCTCCCCCGGGCTGTTGCACAATCAATGGGTCATATAAAGGCCTTTGGTCCAGATGTGGTTTTTGGAGTTGGTGGGTATTCTGCCGGGCCTGTATGCATCGCGGCGAGGATGAAAGGTGTCCCGACAGCTATCCATGAGCAAAATACAATACCGGGTTTCACCAACCGCATGGTGGCAAGGTTTGCAACAAAGGTATTTGTATCATTCGAGAACACAGGGCAGTTGCTCCACAGACCTGATGCTATAGTGACCGGCACGCCTATTCGGCAGGAGTTGGTGCACGTTAGCCAGTCCCCAAAACCTTCCGATGGGCAGTACACGGTCCTGGTAATGGGTGGAAGCCAGGGAGCGGTAACCATTAACAGGGCGTTTGTCGAGGCCTTGGAGCGGCTGAGGGAAAAAGGGATTCGGGTGACGGTTATTCATCAAACAGGGCAGATGGACTTTGATAGAACCATGGAAGACTATAGGGCGAAGGGGCTGAGCGGCCAAGTGGTTTCTTTTATAGAGGACATGGCCAGTGCCTACCGCCGTGCTCATCTGGTTATATGCAGGGCCGGAGCTTCGACTATCTTCGAGCTGGCCGCATTGCGCAAGCCGGCTATTCTCATACCTTACCCTTTTGCTGCAAACCGCCACCAGGATTTCAACGCCAGGGCCCTTGCCGAGACAGGCGGGGCCGTGTGTGTCCCAGAGCAGGAACTGGACGGCCAACGGCTGGCAGGGCTTATAGAGGAGGCAATGAGGAACAGGGATTTTCTGAGATACACAGGCGCTGTGGAGGATATCGCCACACCGGATGCAGCACATGTTATTGCTGAGCAATTGTTGGAGCTGGCCGCATAATGAAGGGGTTCGGAAAAATAAAGCGTATCCATTTTGTGGGGATAGGTGGAATAGGGATGAGCGGTATAGCCGAGCTACTTATCAATCTTGGCTACCAGGTGAGCGGTTCTGATCTCAAAGACACGGTCGTAACGAGAAGGCTGACGAGCATGGGGGCCAGGGTATATTGCGGCCACAGCGCGGAGAACGTAAGAGGCGCCGATGTGGTGGTTTATTCTTCTGCTGTAAAGGAGTGTAATCCTGAGATTCAGTATGCAAGGGAAAAGGCAATCCCGGTCATCCCAAGGGCTGAGATGCTTGCTGAGCTAATGAGGCTGAAATATGGTGTTGCCATAGCCGGGGCCCATGGCAAGACCACCACCACGTCCATGGTCGCTTCCATCCTGACCCGTGGTGGGCTGGATCCCACGGTAGTAATCGGGGGCAGGCTGGATATATGGGGCGGGTCTAACGCAAAACTGGGCGAAGGAGATTTCCTCGTGGCAGAGGCTGATGAAAGCGACGGGTCCTTTCTGGCCCTATCACCCACAATCGTGGTGGTCACCAATATAGATCGCGAACATATGGATCATTATGGTGATATGGATTCGCTGCGGGAGACATTTGTCAGGTTTATGAACAAGGTGCCTTTCTATGGTACCTGCGTGATCTGTTTCGACTGCGAGGAAATTCAAGGGATCGTACCCCAGATCAGAAAAAGATATCTCTCATATGGACTGTCATCCCAAGCAGACCTCAGAGCAACAAATCTTACCAGGGCTGATTATGGTTCAGAGTTCGAAGTGGTTTTTCAAAACAAGTCCCTTGGCCGTGTTGAGGTGGGGATGCCCGGGGAGCACAATGTGCTAAATGCCTTGGCGGCCATAGGAGTGGGTCTGGAGTTGGGTCTGGATATAAACGTCGTAAGAGAGGGGTTGAAGGATCTGGGCGGCTTGAGCCGGCGCCTTCAGGTCAAAGGTGAGTACAAGGGTGTCCTGGTACTGGATGACTATGGTCACCATCCTACGGAGATACAGGCAACACTGAATGCGGCCAGAGGATGCTGGCCTGGCAGAAGGGTGGTAGTGCTTTTCCAGCCCCATCGCTACACCAGGACAAGGGACCTCTATGAGCGATTCGTGGTCAGCTTCAACGAGGCCGATGCACTTGTGGTCATGCCCATTTACCCAGCAGGCGAGGAGCCCATTAAGGGAGTGGATGCACGGTGGCTTGCGAAGGGGATCAGAGAACATGGCCACAAGGACGTGACAATAGTTAGAGGCCATGAGGAGGCCCTTGCCAAATTAAGGGAAATGGTTAGGGAAGGGGACATGGTTATAACTATGGGTGCAGGTGATGTCTACAAAGTGGGCGAACGCCTCCTTGAAATGCTGCGCAGGAATTAACTGTGATGATAGCTGAGCACACGAAAGAGATAGGAAAGATAGCAAGGCAGCAAGCCCATTTTGATTATCCCCTGGGTGAGATTAGCACCTTCAGGGCAGGTGGGCACGTGAAGGCCATGTGCGAAGTGGACAGCGTAGACTTGCTCCGGGAGCTGGTTGGATTTGTGGAGGAAGAGTCCATCAGGTATCTTGCCATTGGAGGTGCAAGCAACGTTCTTGTTAGAGACGAAGGATTAGATGCAGTCGTCTTTTTCCTGACAGGTGAGTTTAAGGAGATAAAGAAGGCAGAGGAGCCGTCTGTGAGCCTATGGGTTGGAGCCGGGGTGTCGCTGTTTGACCTGCTTCTTACATGCAGAAACATGGGCCTTGGAGGTCTGGAATTCCTGGCGGGAATACCAGGCAAGGTGGGAGGTGCGGTGCGCGGCAATACAGGGGCATTTGGGGGCCAGATTAGTGAAAATATTGTTGCTGTGGAACTCATGACCGCGACAGGCGAGCTTGTGGTAATGGACAAAGAGGATCTGGACTTCGGTTACAGGTCTTTAAATATTCCTGATGGGGCAATAATTACCAGGGCCCTGTTGGCTGTGCGTGAGGATAGCAGTGAGAAGGTGAGACAGAGAATCGTTCACCATTTGATAGAGAAAAAAAACCGCCAGCCACTCGATTTACCCAGCCTTGGGTCTGTGTTCAAGAACCCTCCGGGCGACTATGCAGGCAGAATGATAGAGGCCGTAGGGCTTAAAGGTAAAAGGATCGGTGGAGCAATGATCTCCCCCAAGCATGCCAACTTTATTGTTAACACGGGACAGGCAAGGGCATCACAGTTCCTCGCACTCGCCGAATTGGCAAAGGATAAGGTCAAGGAAGAATTTGGCGTAACTCTGGAGCTTGAAATTAAGGTGTTGGGGTGAAGTCCAAAAAGTCTCGGAAAAACAACACGCTCACAAGGCAACGTGTAAGACGGAAAAGGAAGCCCCGGCCATGGGTATGGGGTGCAAGGGTACTGGGTTCAGCAGTCTTGAGAATTACGGTCCTCATAGGGGTGGTGGCGACGGTAAGTACCATACTCATTTATTGTTATCAGTTTGTGACCACAAGCTCGTTTTTTGCACTCAAACACCTAATTATCACCGGTGTAGGTAGACACAATCAAGAAGACATAGTGAAGCTCTGTGCGTTGAGGAAGGGGGAGAATCTTCTGGCCCTTAAGCTGAATCAGATAAGGACAAGATTGGAAAAAGATCCATGGATCCGCTCTGCCAGGGTAGAGAGGATGTTACCAGATACCCTCAGGATCTCGGTGGTAAGGGAGGAGCCCTGTGCGATTGTGAGAGCAGAGAAGCTCTACTACATGAATCGCTGGGGAGAGATCTTCAAGGAAGTGGCACGAGGTGAGCCGGTGAATCTTCCAGTGGTGACAGGACTGGCAGATCTTGGCTCGGAGGCTCGGGAACAGTTAAGACAGGTGGCCTCATTTATTGAGATCCTGAAAACCCGAAAGGGAGCCATCAATTTTGCGAGTCTGTCCGAGGTGCATATAGACAGTACCGGACACTTTTCGGTGTATTTCACTGGTGTGCCGGCGGAGATACAAATGGGGCTACCTGGCCTCGAGTTACAGCTTGCCAAGCTAGATAGGCTGATTAGCCACCTGAAGAAGACTGGTAAGATCCATGAGGCAAACAGGATTGACCTTGAGTATCCGGGAGGAGCGGTCGTCTCTTTTCGGCCCGGGTATCTAACAGGCGGGGAAGGGTAGTATGAGATTTTGGGTTAGGCACACGCAGGGAGGAAGAGCACAATGGCCGGAGAGATTGTAGTAGGGCTTGACATAGGGACCACCAAGATTTGCGCCGTGGTAGCAGAGGCAAGGCCTGATGGTGTTGAGATCATCGGCATGGGAACCCATCCCTCCGAGGGTCTGCGTAAAGGAGTGGTAATCAACATTGAACACACGGTTAATTCCATCAAGGAGGCGGTAGAAGAAGCAGAGACTATGGCGGGATGCGAAATAGGGTCAGTTTATGCAGGAATTGCTGGTGGTCACATAAAGGGGTTTAACAGCCACGGAGTGATTGCCCTCAAAGATAAGGAAGTGACACAGAAGGATATTGATCGGGTGATAGAGGCTGCCAGTGCGGTTGCCATCCCGATGGACAGGGAGGTAATACACACGCTGGTCCAGGAGTTTATTGTGGACGATCAGGACGGGATAATGGATCCGCTGGGCATGTCAGGTGTGAGGCTTGAGGCAAAGGTGCACATAGTGACGGGAGCGGTTACATCTGCCCAGAACATCATCAAGTGTGCGAACAGGGCCGGCCTAGATGTGTGCGATATTGTTCTGGAGTCCATTGCTTCATCGGAGGCCGTACTTAACAGAGAAGAGAGAAATCTTGGTGTGGCGCTTCTCGATTTCGGCGGTGGTACCACAGACATGGCTGTCTTTTCCAAAGGAAGCATCAAGCATACTTCTGTGCTCGCCCTTGGTGGTGACAATCTAACCTATGACATCGCTGTAGGGCTGAGGACTCCCAAGATTGAGGCTGAAAAGATAAAGATGAAATACGGCTGCTCACTGTGCAGTCTCATAGGAAAGGATGAAACCATAGAGGTTCCTGCAGTTGGAGAAAGACCACCCAGGGTAATTTCCAGGCAGATCCTAGGCGAAATACTTGAGCCCCGGGTCGAAGAAATATTTTCTCTTATTCACAGTGACCTTGTTAGATCGGGTTATGACGATAAGATCAGCTCGGGCGTGGTGATTACGGGTGGTTCCGCAGAATTGGCTGGGGTGCCGGAAATCGCAGAGCAGATATTTAATGCCCCAGCACGACTTGGCTACCCCAAGGGCATAAACGGTCTTGTGGAGATTGTAAACAAACCCATGTATGCAACGGCAGTGGGTTTGGTGCTCTTTGGTGCCAGGAGCCAGAAAAAAAGGAAGAAGTTCAGAATAAGGGATGGCAACATCTTTAACAGGGTAATGGGGACCATGAAAAGGTGGTTTAAAGAAGTAATCTAGCGGTAAAGGAGGGACAAGATGAAATTCGAGTTTGTTGAGGAAAGGCAGAGGTACCAGGCCAGAATAAAGGTCCTGGGTATTGGTGGAGCAGGGGGCAATGCCATTAACAATATGATTGCCTGCGATCTCCAGGGTGTAGACTTCATAGTGGCTAATACGGACAGCCAGGACCTGGAGCGCTCTTCGTGCCCATGCCAGATTCAACTGGGGGCCACGGTGACTAGAGGCCTGGGGGCTGGCGCAGATCCGGAGATCGGAAAACTCGCAGCGGAGGAAAGTATTGAGCAGATACGAGAGGCGATAGAGGGCGCTGACATGGTGTTCATTACTGCGGGCATGGGAGGCGGCACAGGCACAGGGGCCTCGCCGGTAGTGGCCCGTGAGTCAAGGTCCTGTGGTGCCCTTACCGTCGCTGTCGTCACAAAGCCGTTTAAGTTTGAGGGCGACAAAAGGATGCACAGGGCAATTGAAGGAATTGAGACACTAAAAAAAGAAGTTGACACCCTGATTGTGATACCAAATGAGAGGTTGAAGAGCATCGGGACGAGATCTGCCACATTTAAGGAACTCATCGCCAGGGCAGACGAGGTTTTGCTCCACGCGGTCAAAGGGATTTCGGACCTTATTATGAGTGACGGTTTTATCAACCTTGACTTTGCAGATGTAAAAAAGGTGATGGAGCAAATGGGCACTGCGGTTATGGGCACCGGCAGGGCCAGGGGAGAGCGAAGGGCGTCAGAGGCAGCCCAGATGGCAGTAAGCAGCCCGCTACTTGAAGATATATCCATCAGCGGAGCTAAGGGGCTTCTCATGAATATCACCGGGCCCTCTGATATGACCATGGACGAAATTGATGAGGCCTCTAGTCTTATTAAAGAGGAGGTCCATCCTGATGCAGAGATATTCTGGGGTGTTGTATTTGACGATACCCTTGAAGACGAGATCCAGGTGACAGTCATCGCGACGGGTATTGACAGCATTGGTGGTGATAAGGTAATGAGAATAAGGGACCTTACCCCGGAAGAGGCACAAGAGGGTTGGACAGTCAGGGTAAACGGCCAGAGTCTTGATACACCCACTTTTCAGAGGAAGGGCAAGGATCCCTTGTTTGATGATGAGATGGAAACGGGCCGGAAGAAGAGATCGCGTTTTAGCAGAGATTTTCTTGAGGACGATCTGGATTATCCCACCTTTTTGAGGATGAAGGCAGATTAAGTCCTCTGAGGAAAAAAGTGGTCCCGAGACATGTTGTTTCCCTTTACCGTGAGAGACTTGCAAGAGAAAAGGGGTGGATCAAGAAGGACTGGGGGGGCAGGCTCCGGGTGGCTCGTGTGTACCCTCACCTCTACCGGGTGGGGATGTCAAGCCTGGGTTTCCAATGGGTCTACCACCTTTTTAATTCAAAGGACTATGTAGTAGCGGAGCGGGCTTTTTTGCCTGACGGTTATGAAATGTCCCTCTACCGTCAGGCGCGCAGCCCGCTCCTTTCCCTGGAATCCCAGCGTCCTCTTACTGACTTCCACATCATCGCATTCTCACTATCTTTCGAAAACGACTATCCCAATATCCTCAATATCCTCGATTTGGCGGGCCTCCCGATCCTGTCTGCGCAGCGCGAGGCCCCATTTCCCCTTGTGGCAGGTGGGGGAGTGCTCACGTTTTTGAATCCTGAACCCATATCTTCATTCTTTGATTTTTTTATTGTGGGAGAGGCAGAGCCTCAACTGGATGCTCTCATTGATAGGCTTTACGAGGGTATTGACAGTGCTACTGCCAAAGAGGAGTTGCTTGAGGATTTGGCAAAGAAGATCACCTCTATTTATGTGCCTGGGTTTTATGAAGTGTCCTACTCCGAGACTGGCGTGATCAGGGAGTTTGTACCGCTGCGCCCTGGCATTAAAGAAAAAATAAAAGTGGCCAAATGCCCGGGAGAAGACCTTGTCGTTGCTTGCTCAGTTGTGCAGAGCCCTGAGACTGAGTTTTCCGATATGCAGCTTCTTGAAGTCGGCCGGGGCTGTGGCCGGGGCTGTAGGTTTTGTGCCGCAGGATTTGTTTACAGGCCCCCGCGGTTTCAGTCAGAAAACAGGCTTAAGGAATTCATACAAAAGAGGGCTGACACAGGGATGAGATGGGGGCTTGTCAGCTCTGCGCTATCTGATCTGCCCAATTTCAAAGAAATGAGCAATTTTATTCTTGAGCAAGGTTGCTCATTGTCCGTTTCCTCTTTGAGGGCCGACTCTGTGGGTGTGGAGCTACTAAAGGTGATAAAAGAGGCAGGGCAGAAGACCATAACCCTGGCGCCTGAGTCAGGCTCTGAGAGACTCAGGCGGGTTATCAACAAGAACCTGAGTAGGGAGGCTATACTTGAGGCGGCCCGATGTATAGCCGAGGTTGGAGACCTGCACCTGCGGCTATATTTCTTGATCGGCCTTCCCACCGAGACCCAGGAGGATGTCGAGGAGATCGTGGATTTGGTAAAGGCCATAAAGCACAATATGATCAAGATAGGTGCGCCAAGGGGTAGGGTGAGCAGGATCAGACTCAGCATAAATTGTTTTGTTCCTAAGCCCTTTACACCATTTCAGTGGTTTCCCATGGAACAGGTTGAGACGTTGAAGGAGAGACAAAGGTGGCTTAAAAAGATGATTTCCAAAGAAGGGGGCGTTCAGGTCAGTTTCGATGTGCCCAAGTGGGCATATGTGCAAACCTTGCTCTCAATGGGCGATAGAAGAGTGGGCAGGATATTAACTCAAGTTCATAACTACGGAGGGGATTGGAAACGGGCCTTGAGACAGACCGATCTCAATCCCGATTTCTTTGTGTACAGGCCTAGGGGACTGGATGAGATTCTGCCGTGGGATTTTCTGGACCACGGCATTCGGAAAAAATTCCTTATGAGGGAATATGAAAAGGCCCTGGCCCAGAACTCATCGCCTCCATGCCAGCCTGACAGATGCACCGCATGCGGCGTATGCCCTTTGAGCTGATCGTGGCAAGCAGATGAAGTTCCTTGACAACCTGGCGGAATATCGAGTTATAATGCAACTTATGGTGGATGTCTAACTACTGTTCTTGTCTAGAATAATTTGTGGTAAACCTCGCTGGGAAGGTATGAAGAAAAACCTTAAGATTGTCCAATTGGTTCACATACAGGGGCCTTTTAAAGGCGAGATCCAGGAATTCTCCGAGGATAAGATCACCATCGGTAGGAATCCCTCCTGTTCTCTTACGTTTCCGCCTGATCTTGCCATTGTATCCCGCAACCATGCCGAGATTGTGAAGCAAGGTGAGCGCTTTAAGCTGATTGACCACAGCGCCAATGGAACGTTCCTCAATGGAAAGCGAGTCACGGAGGCTTACCTGAAGGATGGCGACGTTCTAACGATCGCACAAGGTGGGCCTAAGATCAGCTTCCTTACTAAAGAGACGGATCAGGCGATCGCCGTCCCTGAGAGTCCACCAAGGGAGTCCAGTCCCGGTGAGCCCCATCTTGAGAGGCGTCCAGAAGCGTCGCCACCACCTCGCGCGAGCGCGCAACCTGCCCGTCCTGAGCCATCTGCCCCCCAGAAGTCAATGGTGCCTCTGGTGATTCAGTTCGGGCCTACCCTGCGGTCTTATAAAGGGGTGCCAGTGGTGATCGGAAGGCATCCCAATTGCCATTTCCAGATGGAGCACCCTGGCATCACAGACAGACATGCCGAGATCTTTTATGGGGATAATCAATATTGGATCAAGGATTTGACCTCTAGGCACCTGGTTGCGGTAAACGGCAGGCCTGTGGATCTAGGAGCCCCACTCAGTCCCCATGATGAAATATCGCTAACCCCAGAGGGGCCATTTTTTACCTTTCTTGGGGGAGGACGCCTGGCACAAATTGACAAGAAAACCGCCCCTGCGCCGGAGCCATCTTCTCCTCAAGGTCCTGCTGTGAGTGAGCCACCCCCTCAGCCATCCCCTAAGGTTGACAGAGGTGGCAAGTCTTTTTTTAAAAAGTTTCTGAAAAGATAACGGCCTGATATTACTTAATCAACGAGGATCTAGTTATGGATACCCC
The DNA here is from genome assembly GCA_964485655.1 of uncultured Desulfobacteraceae bacterium. Classification (GTDB taxonomy): domain Bacteria; phylum Desulfobacterota; class DSM-4660; order Desulfatiglandales; family Desulfatiglandaceae; genus B111-G9. The sequence continues at coordinate 974 of CAZAKC010000016.1, read as the reverse complement.
ACTTTTGGCCTTCCGAGTGCTCGCCATAGGCCAATTTGGCTTTGGTCGCGGTAAGAGTTCTGGCAGAGAGGTAACATGGTTTGCTGGAGAGTCTGTTGATGAGATGATGACAGAGGTGGAAGCATGGGCTTCGGTTAGTGTCCCTCGGGATCTTTACGAAGACGGGACACTGAATCTTTCCTTCCGTTCCTCTAAGGATTTCAAACCTGAGCGGATACTACTCACAAACCAGTTTACAAAACGTATCCACGAGGCCCGCGAGGAGGCGGCCAGAGCGCTGAAACACGGCAAGAGCATAAGCCACATAAAGGCGACTTTGAAGGAGATCCCTGGCCTCGAGAAGGTGAGGTTTCCCACAACGGGAAAAAAGACAGAACCGAGCGGGAAAGCCTCTTCGGCGGTAGATGAAATACTAAAGATGGTGGCCGTCCCTGACGAACAGAATAAGGAAGGGCCAACAAGAGGGGACAATCTGCTGGATGGCGTTGACAGGGTCATCGAAGCATACCTGAGAGCGCTTTACAACAGCCCGGAACTCAGGGCGTTGGAATCAGCGTGGACCGGGGTCAAGATCCTCACGCAGGCTGCCAAAGAATCTGAGAATATCCAGATAGGGCTTTATGATATGGCCGATAGCTCTTTGGAGGAAATCCTAGACCATCTTTTGGTTTTGCTGCCTCTGGATTTGCCAACCCTGATCCTACTGGATTCAGGTTTTGATAGGTCCCCAAGGAGCCTGAGTTTGCTAGAAAAAGTGGCGGAATTATGCGACTCTCTGCTGGTACCTATTGTAGTGGAACTAACCCCTGGTTTTTTGGGACTGGACAACTGGGATGAATTGGACAAGAGGCCATATATTCCCCACTACCTCCAGGACCAGGCATATGCCAAGTGGCAAAGCTTGAAAAAGAAGCCCGGAGGAAGGTGGATATGCTGCGTCTGTAATCGATTCCTTGGAAGACTTCGCTATGGAG
>CAZAKC010000015.1:0-38339 GCA_964485655.1 uncultured Desulfobacteraceae bacterium | reverse complement strand
CCCTGTACTTCTCCTTTTCCTTCTCATAGGCCTTTTGATCGATTCCCTTGCTGCCTTTCCATCTAATCACATAGCTCCCTGAGCTATTGTCAAACACAGTGTCAGGATAAGGATTGTCCTTGGTCAGGGAAAAGGCCATCTCTTGAAGCTTCGGCGCATAGCCTATTTTGGGAATGGATCCAATCCGAGTAAAATAATCAGTACTCTCAATCTTGAGGCCCTGTTCTTTTGCCAAGGCCTTCCAGTCTTTTCCAGCGCGCACGGCCTTCAAGAATTTCTCCGCAGCCGCTTTTGCCTCCTTAGCAGCCTGCTCAGCAATGAATTTTGCCTCAACCTTGCTCCTAACCTCTTTTAACTTGGGCAGATAAGACTTCTTTCTCTCTGCAACCTGGAAAATATAATACTTCCCGTTCAACTCTATTAGGTCTGTGGTCTCATCCTTGGCTAAGGCAAAAAGGGATTCCTTTAGTTTCCTGCTGCCCCCGATTCCCGGTATAGGCTGATCCATAGAAAAAAAGTCGGTTGAGTGTGTACTGAAGCCGTGCTCTTTGGCATATTTCCGCAAATCCACCTCGTAAGGCATCTGGTCAAGCAGGCTCAACCCTTTGTCATATGCCAGGTCTTTGCATTTATTTTCTGTGAGTATTTTTCTTATCTCATCCTTCACCTCATCCAGACTCTTGGTCCGGGCCTTTTTTATATCTTCCACTTTTATTATATGGTAGCCGAATTGGGTCCTAACTAAATCGCTTATCTGGCCCTTTTTCAGCGCAAAAGCGGCATCCTCAAAGGGCTTTACCATCATACCCCTGCTGAAATAGCCGAGGTCGCCCCCTTTTGATTTTGTGGGACCTTCTGAGTATTTTTTAGCCAGCTCAGCAAAGTCCTTGCCCGCTTTTGCCATCTTGAGGACTGCCTCGGCCTTTTTCCTTACCTTTTCCTCTTCCTCTTTAGTGGCATTAGGGCGGAGTCGAAACAGGATGTGCCTGGCCCTTATCTGCTTTTTCACTTTGAACGCATCGATGTTGTCTTCGTAGTACTCCTTTATCTCCTGCTCGCTAACCTTTACCTTATCTTTAAATGCGTCAGGGTCGATGACAATGTACCTCACCTTAATTTTCTCTGGGATTCTGAACTGTTCCTTGTGCTTTTTGAAATAGGCCTCTAGTTCATCGGGTTTGAGCTTAACAGATTTTCTGTAACGAGCAGGATCAAATCTTACGAATGATATCTTTACCTTTTCATTTGCAAACCTATACCTATCCTTTATCTCCTCATCTGTAACCGGCACAAAGGACCAAAGGAACGCCCGTATCTTTCTCTGTAATAGCTCCATGGCAATTGACTGCTCGAAATCCTCTGGTCTCATCCTGTTCTCTCTCAGCAGGGCCCTGTACCTTCCAATGTCAAACTGGCCGGCAACCTGAAACGCCGGATATTCCATGATCGCCTTCTGGACCTCTTGCTTTGTTACGCTGAGGCCGAGACGTTTAGCTTCATAACTTATGAGCTTTTTTTCAATCAAGCTATCTAAGGCACGCTGCCTCAGTTTCAATTTTTTTATCAGGCTCTCATTCCACATATCTCCATATTGCCTTCTGAGCCCTTCCAGAAGATCCCTGTATGCCTTATCGTATTCTCTGGCACTAATGACCTCTCCATTGACCATGGCAATCTTCACCACATTGCGGGACCTAAAGGAGTAACCGAAGTAAAAGATGAAAACAATGGCGATAATTCCTATCAAGAATTTGATGAGGTATGACTTTGCGTGCCTCCGCATCAGACTCAGAACCATCTATAAGACCTCCAGGAATCCAAAAATTAGTGTCTGCCCAAGTGAAAAGATTCGACGAATATAATGACGCTCAATACCAAAACAGAATGGAATAATTGAATTTTGTCAGATAACATGATCTAATAGTAAAGTCCAACAGAAATTGGGAAGCGTCGGGCCAGTAAGCGCCTATTGCTTCGACTTGGCTCCTCATTCCTACAGGAGGCATCTATGAACGAAGTTGAAAAACTGTACGAGACACTGCGCAAGATTCAGGAACCCAAGGGGTATTACTTCAATAGGGACAAGGGAAAGGTCTTTGAGCTCCTCGAAGGGCTGTTGACCAATAAAGAGAGGTATGGATATATGTCCTGCCCATGTAGATTGGCCTCTGGAGACAGGGAAAAAGACAAAGATATTATCTGTCCTTGTGTCTACCGTGACGAGGACATACGCCAGTACGGTAGCTGCTATTGTAATCTCTATGTATCAAAAGAGTGGAATGAGGGTAAAGTCCCCCACCTCCCTGTTCCAGAAAGGAGGCCAGCCGAGAAATTTATCTAGAATCCGAAAGCATCCAACTCCACTTTACCTTGCTGGTTTTCGCAATGCGGGAACAAGGCCTTCTTTAGCAAGGTGTTCATGTATCTGCCTCGGGGACAGCTTAGTAAGATCTTTGCCATGCTCGCGTACCTCAATCCCCTCTCGCTCCAGAAGATGGACATCTTGCCGTAATAGGCCCAGCATTTTGGGTTGAGCTGCAAGAATTACCCTCCTCGTATCCTCTCTCAAGGCCAGTTCTCTTATTTTTTCCAGTACTGCTCTCGAAAACTTTCGGCTAGCCTCTTCGTCTCGCCTCAACCTATGATCATCATAGCCGTGTCCCGGCCCCTTGCCAGGAGCCCTCCCCCGGCCACTTCGGGTATCTGTATAAATCTCGCGATCCGGCAGTCTCTTCTCTGGATTGGCTATCTGAGCTATCTCACAAAGCCTCGGGCCGGACTCTAATTCTGGGTATTCCACTGGTTCCAGGCAATAGAACTTTGCCTCTGCTTCGCTTACCGTTGCAATGCAATACTCCCCCATCATCTCCCCCCTTTTTAAAAACTATTTATCACTAGGGTTTAGGTTGGCTGAGTCTCGCGCGCTCCAATCGGTAACATCTCTTCCTTTTCAAAGATTAAGAACTCCTCCGGCATATTATCCATCATACACAAATCGGTTTTCACTGCCAAGCTGTGTTACTTCCTGTACAAAAACACAGCCATGTAAATGTAAAGCCCCAGAAAAAGGGCTGCCCCAGAGGTGACAAAAAGGGCACGATAGCCCATCAACTGCCCTATGTAGCCCAAAAATATGGAACCCAGGAATGAGCCCGCGTCTATACCACCAGTAAAGATGCCCGTTATTTTCCCCCTTACATAAGCAGGCTCATCCCTGATAACCATTGCATTAAGACAGGGGAAAAGGAATCCGTGTCCGCATCCTGCCAGGACACCTGCGATAATCAGTATCCCATTTCCACCCAGTAAAGCCAGCATGAAAAGCCCGACACCAGTCAGCACGAGTGCGTATGGTATCACCCGTTGCTCTCCCACCTTGTCTGCAATTCTTCCCCCCAACAGTCTCGTGGCGACTGCTGAAAAAGAATAGAAAATATAGTAAATCGAAACCAGCGAGATGCCCTTCCCTCTGGCATATGGCGCTACGAAATTACCTGAGGCCGCAAGTCCCAAGCCAAAGAGGAAAGCCAAGATCGCCACAAGAAAAATCTTTCTCTCCAACATCAGACGAAAAAAAGATCTTCCCTCTACTTCTGTGCCGGGCCTAAAAGATTCAGGCAAGGGCAGGTGTAGCACAAATCCTGCTGTCCCGAATGCCGCCCCCACGACAAAGAAGTAGGTGAATCCCAGCCTGCGAGCAACAACCTCTCCCATGAAAGGCCCCAATGCTAAACCCATGAGCCCTGTAGCCCCAAACATGCCAATGCCCTCATTGATCCTTTCCCTTGGTAATATGTCTGCTATATAGGTAAAGGAGGAGGTAAAACAGATAGCCAGCCCGATTCCGTGGATGAGCCTAAATAGGATAATGGGGCCGTATACCTGCCCTATATTGCCTTTGGGGATGAGATACGCTAGCGGCATAAATGCCATAATAAGGGAGCCCAACGAGTAGCTGCGCTTTCTTCCCAGACGATCTATCATCTCAGATATCCACGGTCTGCAGAGCACAGAAGAAAGCGCAAAGGCACCCATTATTATCCCGATGTCAGCCTTTGTGCCACCGAGGTTCTTGATATAGATGGGAAATATAAAAAAGATTCCAAAGCTGGAGACAGTAAATAAATTCGCGAGGGCGAACTGAATAAATACCTTCGTGTACAGCTTCGCAGAGTTAATCCGGAGCATATTGAGATACGATCATGGGTATGCTTCAAAGCAGCTCAGAAACCCAAATCCTCATTGATTAGCACAACCTTCACCCTGCCTTTCGGAAAGGACTTCTGCGTTATTGTCCATGTATTGCAGATTCTATCAGGGCTGCTGCACTCCTGACATCGGGAGGTTTCCACACAAGGGGTGGTTTTCTTGAGCCTCATCGCATTAACTGGCGCAGCATACTCTTTGATTCTGAACATGGCATCGTCCAGATCGGAGACAACCTTGTTTCTGCCCGACAACACTATCACATATCTAGGCCCAAAGGTCAGGGCAGCTACCCTGTTTCCGTACATGTCCAGGTTCACCAGGATCCCATCCTCCGTTATGGCATTTGTGCCGGTAAAGAACAAATCCACCAATAAGGATCTCCTCCTCAAGTCTAATTTTTCCTCCTCTCCTACATCCTTCCGATAGGTGTCCACCACCTCGTAGTCTGGGTGCGCAACCAGGGTGTCGTAAAGGCCGGTGGAGACAAAAGTCATTGAGCCTCCCCACGAAATGCTATTGATGTGCAGATTTGTGAGAATTTCGTCCAATACAATTGTTTTGGCATGTTCAATATCCTCTGCGAGGAAACACTCAAATCCATTTTTCTCCAGAGCACCCTTGATATCAGCCAGCCTTTTCATCCAGTAGTTATTTATTGCCTCTTTCATCGCTCAGTCCCTCCTGTGCGCACTGGTAACCGAAATGATTCTTACATGAAAATTAAACACAATGATGCTGTCACCAACTTGCCCCTCTTTAAACAAAAGCGCTTTCTCTGTGTTTGAGAATAATGGAACCTTGTCATCTGCGTTATCCACACGGGGCTCAAGCCGCTGACGCTGTTGATCATACACATTTCTCTTATCCCAGGCCACAACATTTTGTCCTAAAGAACTGATTGATCCTACCGATTCAACAAATTGAGCCTGATTAAGCCAGCACATGAGAATTTTCGCTGCAGAGGTAAAAATATGAGCCACGTCGAAGTCCAGAGGAAAAGAGCACAGGACAATGCTCCCCTGGAGTTTTCCCCTTCCAGGTTTCATTACCATGAGCCTGACTACTCCAAGCCTTTGTTACAGATCCCCCAAGAGGCCAAAGCAACGATACTTGCCAGGCTCGCCTTTCTTTATGGAGAAGAGACTGCCAGGCTTTATATGCCAGAGCTTAAGCGGATTATGCGTGTTTATTATGCCCACAAACCACCAGAGATGATCGAGGAGGAGAAGAAATTTGATCCAAGGGAACGTTTCACCGAAAAAGACATAATATTGATTACTTATGGAGATTTGCTGAGAGGAAAAGAGCCTTCTCCCCTGGCAACACTTGCGAGATTCTGTGATGGCTATCTGGAAGGTACCATTAATACTCTGCATCTCCTCCCTTTTTTCCCATACTCATCAGACAGGGGTTTTGCGATTATAGACTTTGAGACTGTCGATCCGCATCTCGGTACGTGGGAAGATATTGACAAACTCAAGGCAAAGTACCGCCTTATGTTCGACGGGGTAATAAACCATGTGTCTTCAAAAAGTCGCTGGTTCCAGGAGTTCCTAAATGGAAACCCCTATTATAAGGACTTCTTCATCTCTTACAGTTCCCCTGAAGCCCTGAGTCCTGAGCAAAGGAGAATGATATTCAGACCTCGTACCTCTGATATTCTCACCCCGGTTCAGACAATCAACGGAATACGATATGTATGGACTACCTTTTCCCAGGACCAGATCGATCTCAACTACAAAAACCCAAATGTACTAATGAGAGTTATAGAAATATTGCTCATGTATGTTCGCCACGGAGCTGATATAATTAGACTTGATGCAGTAACCTATCTGTGGGCTGAACCGGGCACCCGGTGTATTCACCTGGATCAGACCCACCAGATAGTCAAACTTTTCAGGGACATCCTGAACGTAGTAGCCCCTCATGTAGCCTTAATAACCGAAACCAACGTACCACATGAAGAGAATATCTCCTATTTTGGCAATGGTCATGACGAGGCCCAAATGGTATATAACTTTGCTCTTCCACCACTGGTCCTTTATACCCTGTACAAGGAAGATGCCACAGAGTTGACCCGATGGGCCAGCACCCTTGAGCCTCCATCAGAGGAAACATGTTTCTTTAACTTCCTGGATTCCCACGATGGTATAGGGCTAATGGGGATAAAAAATATCCTACCCAGAGAAGAAATAGATTTTATTATAGATAAGGCTAAAGAACACGGAGGCCTGATTTCATACAAAGCCAGTGAAGATGGAGGCCAAGAGCCTTATGAGATAAACATTACCTGGTTCAGCGCTCTCAATGGAGACCGCAGTGATGAAGACATTGCTTTCCAGGTCCACAGATTTGTGGCCTCTAGGGTGATTGGACTTGTTTTAAAAGGTGTGCCCGGGATTTACCTTCACAGCCTCATTGGCACCCAAAATGATATAGATTCTGTGCTTGCAACACATTCTAACAGGGAAATAAACAGGACAATTATAGATGATAATTTGATCAGTGAAGCCTTACGGGATCCCTTTTCCAAGATATCAAGAATCAACAGGGAATTGGGCAGACTTATAAAATTGAGAACCAAGTTCCGCGCTTTTCATCCCAGAGGCCCTCAAAAGGTCTTCAAGCTAGTTCCCCAGGTATTCTCCTTATTGAGATCATCTCCCGAGGGAGACCAGCATATATTGTCTCTCATTAATGTGTCTGCCAACCCCGTTCACCTGGACATACCTCTACTAACCATAGGAATCATGGAGACACAGTGGTTTGATATAGTTAGTGAAATGGAATGGTGGGCTGAAAACGGTGTGATTTCCCTAACTCTCCAGCCCTATGATATTGCCTGGCTCACGCCGGTTAACAACTTATCAGCCTATTCCATATCTGGAAATGAGCCCATGCTCCGCTGTACTCTATAGAGTTACCTTTGGTTTCATATCATTTACCGCAAGGCCTCAAAAAAGCCTTCAATACCTTCCCTTGCCCTGCTAAGTTCTCTGCGAGCCTTATTAAGGCTCTGTTGCTCGACCCTCGTAGCCTCTTTACAATCTGGCGGAATGCTAGGCCCGGACCTGTTGCCGCTATCACCTATGCCAATCTCGCGGGCCAGCGAGTCGGCCATTAATAAAATAGCCCTCTCTTCTACCCACTCTATACACTGGTCGCCCGGAAGATGATGGGTTGAAACCGCTGTTACTATCACCTGCGGAAACTTCCACCTTGAAAGTAGCATACCCCCAACCTGGCCATGATCCATCCCAATCACATTTCGTTCTGCCCGGTCCAGAGGAGTCTCTGCATCAGTGCTCTGCAGGGCCCGGCCAAATTCTTCAGGAAAAAACTCTGCCAACAGGACCTTGCCAAGATCGTGCAGCAGACCAACTATAAACAAACTTTCTATCTCGCCAACCTTGCCCAGGTCCTCTGCCAAAGCCCTCATTGCCGTTGCTACCGCTAGGCTGTGTACCCACAAACTCCTTATATCAAAAAGCCCTGAAAGTGCAGGTGAAGGGAGACTCCGAATCACTCCTACAGACAGAGCCAGGGACTTCACCATATTAAACCCCAAAAGGGCCACAGCCCGCTCAAGGCTCGTGATTTTTTGGGGGAAACCATAGTATGCTGAATTGGCTACTTTCAATATTTTAGAGGTCATGGCGGGGTCATTGGAAATCGCCTCGGTTATTCTCCGGGTATCAGTCCCGGGATCTTGCATGAGGGACAGAATCCTTGGAACCACTGCCGGCAAAGTCGGCAGTTCATCTATTTTAGTGTAGATCACCGACCGAAGCGTGTCTTTTTGCACTGCTTTAGCCTCCTTAAGAAATTTTTTGACTATACTTCAAAAACAAATCTTGACAATTGCTTGCTGAAAGTCCCTAAAGCTTTACCGCACACATCCTCCTGGCACAAAGGTAGTGGATATGCAATCCGAGCGAAGTCATATCCAATCCCATCCCCAGTGCCCCGAGCCCTGTTATAAATATCAAGTTCCCCTTCTCTACCCTTCCTTTTATCCTCAAAAAAGCCCTATCCCGTGGGCTCATGTATCTATTACACAAAACCATGTCAGCCCGCAAGGCCTTGTCTGCGGAAAGGTCGTGTATGCTCATACATGTTTGCCCTTTCCCTATAGAGCAGAAAAATGCCGCTGGAAGGCTGATCTCCATCACCATCCCTTCGGTTGTTACATGAACATCCTGAACCTTTGTGAGCAGTCCACCGGCATGCTCAATAGCCAGATGCTCAGGGTCCATCCAGAATCTCATCTCAGGAAACTCTGTGGCCAGAGTGCCGTACCTTTCTCTTGTATGCTGGATGTCCAGTTGGCCGCTGATCTTATCCCTGGCTATTGCCAGGCCTTTGCCTAATACTACATTGCGGACGCCAGGGAACAATTTTTTTGTGCTTGCGATCAGTTCCACCGCATAACTCGATAGGGTGGATATCTCTTTATCTGTCCAAATATGCACACCTTTCAATTCAGCCGCATGTGCACCCAATATCTGGGAAGCTTTCAGCAATTTTGACTTTGCCCACTCAATCTCGGTTAAACCCCTTCGCTCCACAGAAAAATCAAACGATAAGAATGCCATGACATCGGGTTTCCTAAATTCTGCATATTGAGTAACAGGGGCCAGAATTGCCTTCACCCGTGGGGCGAGTTGGTTCAGAGATTTAAGAGGAAAACATCTGCTCTCTATAACCAACTCGGCAGGCGTCACCGGCGGGTTTTGATCTTGCAGACGCTCAAGCTCGGCCATAGAAGAACACTTTAACAACCCTCCCAGCTTCAATATTTTCTCAAGCACTCTCCAGTGATCATTGGATCTTACAGAATAAAGCAGGACATGAACTCCTTCTAAACAAAGCAGGTCGAAAAACACCTCATTGAACGATTCGTCATCATACACAATTACAGGTGTTATCTGAGAGGCTACAGAAATCAGCTCAGATTTTCTAGAAACCCACCAAGGCGGTTCTTTGCGAATTTTTTCGTTGGCCATGTCCTTGTCCCCAACCCGAGAGATGTGTCACCCCATTTTTCCGTTGACCTACTCTTACATCCTATTTTATAACGACTGCCAAAATCCATGCAAAAAGGAGGAAAGTATGTCAACCAATCGATTCGGGATGAAAATGCTTGCCCTAAGCGCTGTCATATTATCTCTGGTGGTATTCACAGCCGTTGCAATGGCATCTGAATTTAGCGCCGACATAGTCCAGAAGACCCCGATGGGCCAGTTTATGGGCAAGGTTTATGTAAAGGGGAAAAACACCCGCAGAGAAATGACAATGATGGGCCAAAAGCAGGTCATGATCAGTCGCGGTGATAAAAGAGTCACCTATATCCTTATGCCTCAACAGAACTCATACATGGAAATGAGATGGAGGAAAAAAGACGAAACACAAAACATCACCTCCATTGAGGACCTGAAAAAAAAGGGTAAAGTGAAATACCTCGGAAAAGAAAAGGTAAGCGGCTATACGTGCAAAAAGTATAAATACATCCCCGATGACCCCAGTGCCTCGCCCATAGTTGTTTGGATCGCGAACAAGCTTAATTATCCCATCAGGATGAAGTTTTCCTCCCCCCAGGGTCCCATGAGCGTAATCTACAAGAATATTAAGCAAAAAAAGATTTCCAATTCCCTTTTCAAGGTTCCAGCGGGCTATCAAAAGATAAAGATGCCTTTTATCCCTAAGATGGGAAATTAACACATGAAAACACTCTCTTAATGGCAGACGCTAAGGCCCAAATGTTTAAGGGAATTCCGAATGGTTGAATGACAAGCGTAGGCCACAGGCACACCTATTACGCAATCAGAGGAAAGAACAAGGTGCTTCGGAACGAGCCTATCTTCCAATTAATAATTTGGCATTTTATGCAATTTACTGGAATTTCGCGGAGTTTGAGGATGTGATTATTGACGAAGTCTTAATCGTTGGAGAAGGTCTATGAAGGTCTTGGTTTATGGATCAGGGGGCAGGGACCACTGCCTCGCAGATAAATATGGCGATAGCCAGCAAGTAGATAAGGTCTACTTCGCCCCGGGCAACCCTGGTGTCCTGTATACACCTAAGGGGAAAAGGGGATTGATTGAGAGAATACCCATACGGGAATTCCAGGAAATTTTAGCTTTCTGTCTAGAAAACTCTGTTGACCTTGTGGATGTGGGCTCTGAGAACCCCCTGGAAAAAGGTCTTATAAATCTGCTCAACGAAAGAGGCATACGAACAGTGGGCCCAGTGAAAGAATACGTCAGGCTGGAGAGCGACAGGGCATTCACAGATGGTCTTCTCACAAAAATAGGTGTACCAAAGCCGGAGTATCAAGTATTTGAGGACCCTGATCAGGCTCGCAAATATGTTCGCAACATTGGCTATCAGGTGGTAGTCAAAGCAAACGGCCTTGCCGCAGGTAAAGGTGCCATTGTGTGCGATGACGTGGCCCAGGCAGAGAAGGCCATCCATTACATCATGGAAAAAAAGATCTTTGGAGACTCCGGCAACAAAGTGGTCATAGAGGAAAGGAAATATGGCACTGAGATATCCTTCTTTGCGTATTTGGACGGTGAACACGTTATGCCTTTAAAGATGTTTGCTCAAGATTACAAGCCGGCGTTTGATCCTGATGATGTTGAATCCATTGAACAGTTCGGTGGGAACCTGAATACAGGCGGCACGGGGTGTTACTGTCCACATAAGCTTGTAAGCCCCTGGCTCGTAAACAGAATAATAAAAGAAATAGTCAACCCAACCGTGAATGCGATTTATAATAAACTGGGGTGGCAGTATAAAGGAGTACTTTATTTCGGTTTAAACTTAGATCCTTACGACAGATTGGATGTTTTTGAAATTAACGTCAGGCATGGGGATCCAGAGTGGGAGGTATTGGCAAGAAAACTCAGCACTGACCTTTTCGAAATAGCGACCAGCGTATGGGAAGGCAAGCTAGATCAAATAACTCAGATATGGAACAATCAATACTACGTGGACGTGATTGCCATGGAAGGGAGATCCAAGGCTTCCCGTGGGTGGAACAAGGGATATCCGGGTCGTTACGGCAAGGGCCACAGGATAAAAGGCCTGGATCAGGTGGAACGAGGCATAGCCATATTCTTCGCAGGTGTGGACGAAGACCCTGACAAAGGCCTTGTCACTCAGGGAGGAAGGGTACTCCATGTAGTAGCAGGAGCCCCAACCCTGGAAGAAGCCAGAGAAAAGGCTTACAGGAACATAGCCAAAATTTCATTTGAAGACCATTACAACAACGGCGCCAATTGTATGCGCTACCGCAAGACAATAGGATTATAAAGATAGGCGTTAGGCATTAGGCGATCCGCATTGGGCATTGACCATTAGGCGTAGGGCAAAAGAGGAAGAATACTCATTTCTTAGCCTAACGCCCAACGCCTCTCCTAATCGGTTGGTTAAAATATCCAAGTTCCAAATGGGGCAACTCGGATTTCAAAATTTCCATCATTTTTTTCATTCCCACCGCTTCGGAACGAGAGCAAGGCATACATTCCAGATAATAGGCAGGATCGATATTTAAGTTTTTGAGGTGCAGAAAATTAAGCCCCGTGTCTTGCACCAATGCAATTAATGCCTCTATCTCCTCCTCCTGATCAGAAATTCCAGGGAAGACCAAGAGATTCACCATTGTATACAAACCCATTGCACGCGCGATTTTGATTGACTCCTTCACGTCACCAATATCATAACCTTTCGGCCTGTAATAGGCCTTATAATAATCGTCTCTGGCACTGTTGAGGCTTACCCTGATTGAATCCAAGCCGCTCTTTGCTATCCTTTTCACTTCCCTTGGCATGCTTCCGTTCGTGTTTAAGTTTATGGTTCCGAGATCGGTATCCCTGCGTATATGGGTTATACTCTCAGAAATCAAATCAGATTCTGTAAGAGGCTCTCCTTCGCATCCCTGGCCAAAGCTCACAATTGCTTCTTCGGCGTTTTTCAGGTGATGCACGGCGATCTTGACTACTTCTTTCCGGGAGGGACGGAACGCCAGTCGGTCATGGGATGCATCAAACAGTCCCTGAGGCTGCCGCGAAAGACAGCCAAGACAAGCTGCGTTACAGCTTCTACTCACCGGGAGAGGGGCTTCCCATCGTTGCAGAAACAGGTTTTTAGCGGCAAAACAGTGATGATCTATGGCACACCTGACGAGATGTTCTACCAATGGTCCATTATAAACTTCTGACCTGTACGCCTCTATGGCTGGAACAAGCTCAACATCATCGTAATTCCTGGGATCCCACCTCTCTGAGTATTCAATTTGAAAGGCGGCCGCCACATACTCATCGTTTTTTATTCCCACCGCGGTATAAGCCCACATGGGCAGATAGTACTTCCTGTGGTTGTAATCTGCAGCAGGAAGGTGTGTCCTAACGTATCCTGGTTCCAAGAAAGCGGAAACAGCGCAGGGACTGATCAGCTTCCCATCTACCTCCACCGTTTCCAGCATTACGAAACGTCCTGTCTCAAGATCCAAACCAATGGGAAGACAATCAGGCAAATAGAAAAGCTTGCTGTACGCTGGCAGAGGGATTATTTCGTGTGGATTAACACACACAATCCTATCACCCGCTGCCCCGGCCATGCGAAGATAGGGGTGATCATATATTTTCCCTTCTTGGTCCGCAAAAAGCATGTTGGGAAGTTGCTCAAAGTCAATGTCCTGCATAGCCCCCTCTAATTAACACAGGTAATTTTTTTATTAGTATAGCTTCTTATGCTGCTGCTTTCAAATAAGCACTTATTCTTGTCTCGACTTTCTATGTCAAACAGTGCTTCAGGGTAACTGATATAGGGGATCAAGCATGCTAACAGGTCATGGTTGACGTTGAGAAGACTTTGGGAATAAAATGGTGAGGTTATAGGAATTTGACAGGATTTCTCCTTTGAGGCTTAAAATGTCGCCACCCGTGCCATCAGGCCAAAAAAGTCAGAGGCCATTCCGCCTCGTAAAGTTTTTCGCGTACGCAAGCTTTGCAGTTCTCCTGGCATTCAGCTTCCCTTTCTCTGTAATTGTAGCCCAAAAGGCCAAGGATATGCTCCTGAAAAGCCACGAGAATTACGCACTGCTCCTTGGTCAAAACCTCAATCACCAGGTCTTCCAAAACTTCGTCATCCCTGTGGTTAATCGCTACGGTAAAATCAGGCTTCGAGAAAAGGAACAGTATAATCTGATGGATCGAATCGTGAGAAACACCATCCACGGCTATAATGTGGATTTGGTAAACATCTATGATATTGGCAAAGGGGTAATCGCGTACAGCACAGACCCCCAGTTAGTAGGCAAGAAGGTGAGAAAGAGCTTGGGGTATAACAAAGCTGTCAAAGGTAAGGATAGTTCAGGGCTCATTTCCGGCAGAAAGGATTTATGGGGTCTGGGTATCGAGTTGATAGGAGGAGAGAGAAAGCTCCGTACATACATTCCCTTCAGAGGTATAGATCCTTATATTGGCGATACCGGTTACGTTCTTGGAGTTTTTGAAATAATTCAGGACCTCACGAAACCTTATCAGTCAATAGTAAGGTTCCAGTACACGATATTCGGCTTGTCTCTGGTAATCATGGGCCTGATCTTTCTCGCCCTCTTATTAATTGTGCATAAAGCGGAAAGGACAATTGAAGAAAGGGCCAGAGAACAAAGAGAGCTGGAGAATCAGCTTCATCAGACCGAGCGCCTGGCCGCCCTTGGCCAAATGGTAGCCGGTGTCTCCCATGAGATCCGCAATCCGCTCGGCATAATTCGGAGCACAGCCGAGTTGCTTGGGACCATGCCCGATGCTGATCATACGCAAAAGAAGCTTTCCAGTGTAATAGTGGAAGAGTCCAGCAGACTGAACAGCATTGTCACCGAGTTCCTCGACTTTGCCAGGCCCCAGGAACCCAATCTCCAAGACTGCTCTTTAACGCAGATCCTTAATAAGAATATCAGCTTCTTGCAGCCCGAACTGGAAAAGTCAGAAGTGAAGGTAATCCATAACCTCGATGGAAAGACTTATCCCACGAGGGCAGACCCCGAAATGCTGTATCGTGCATTTTTAAATATTTTTATCAATGCCATGCATGCAACTGCCGATGGCGGGACAATTGAAATCACAGCCGAGGAACAAAAAGGCAAATATGTGGTGAAAATCAGAGACAACGGTTGTGGCATCAGCCAGGAAGATCTCCAACGTGTGTTCAATCCCTTTTTCACCACAAAAGAAAAAGGCTCTGGGCTGGGGCTCTCTATAGTGAGAAAGATAATAGAATTGCATCAGGGTACGATCGGCATACAAAGCCAGCAGGATCAAGGGACCACAGTTACTGTAACTTTGCCAAAAGAAGGCCCGATAACTTAGTTGGTTGAGGAGCAAGTCGCAATGGAAACTATTCTCATTGTAGACGATGAAAAAAACTATTTGCTTGTGCTGGAGGCTCTCCTTGCACCCGAAGGCTATGAGATAATCACCACAGACAAGGCGGATAAGGCCCTGGGTGTTGTAAGAGACTCGGATCTGGACCTCGTTATAACGGATATGAAAATGCCCGGGATGAGTGGTATGGAACTCCTGGAGGCAATCAAGGAAATTGATCCAGATCTGCCTGTGATCATGATGACCGCCTACGGCAGCATTGAGATGGCTGTAGAAGCCATGAAAAAACGGGCTTATGATTACATCACTAAGCCTTTTCAGAACGAGGAACTCAAGCTCACTGTAAGAAAGGCACTGGACAACTATCGCCTCATAAAAGAGAATCGGCTCTTAAAGAAGGCCCTTTCGGACAGATTCCGCTATGGAAACATTGTGGGCAAAAGCAAGCCCATGTTGAGGATATATGATCTAATCGAAAAGGTGGCTGATTCAAAGGCATCGGTGCTCATAACAGGACCCTCCGGCACTGGTAAGGAACTTATTGCCAAGGCAATACATTTTTCCAGTTCGCGAAAAAATGGGCCCTTTGTGTCCATAAACTGCGGTGCCCTGACCGAGACATTGCTTGAAAGTGAGCTTTTCGGACATGAAAGAGGTGCATTTACCGGTGCAGTGGCAATGAAAAAGGGGCGTTTCGAGCTTGCCGACGGAGGCACCCTTTTTCTGGATGAAGTTGGAGATATGCCTCCTTCCCTGCAGGTCAAACTCCTCAGGGTATTGCAGGAGATGGAGTTTGAAAGAGTGGGCGGGACAAAGACAATCAAGGTAGATGTAAGGGTCATCTCCGCATCGAACCGCAACATAAAGGGGGATGTGGCCAGCGGAAAGTTCAGAGAAGACCTTTTTTACAGGCTGAATGTTATCCAAATAGAGGTGCCCCCTCTAAAGGAAAGGCGGGATGACATCCCATTGCTCGTAAAACATTTTTTAGACAAATATTCAAATGATGAAGGCAGAGGACAGGTGGAGCTCCATCCCGAAGTCTGGAAAGCGTTTTATAACTATGATTGGCCTGGAAACGTAAGAGAACTGGAAAATGTTATAGAAAGGGCCGTCGTCTTAAGCAGTGGGGGCGTAATTACAACCGACGACTTGCCTGAAGAGTTGGCAGGCGCCAAGGTGGAACTTGAGGCAGAAAGATTCGTGCCCCCTGGCATGCCTTTACCACAAGCCCTGGAAAAGATTGAGGAAAGACTTATCAGAAAGGCACTGAGCGAATGCGATTACGTTCAGGCCCACGCTGCTGCAAAACTGGGGATCACCAAGAGCTTGATGCAGCATAAGATGAAGAAGTATAATATTGTCATATGAGGTCAAATTTTTTGTACCGGTATTTATTACGTTATTACAATAGGTTATCTGCAAGAAGGCCTTGCCTGCCACTTCCGCGGTACAAAATTTTGTACTCAGTCGGTTGTGAATGCAATGTCCTGAGTTATCTGTAACAAACTAAAAAGCACGTTATTTTAATATGTTACAAAAAGAAAAGGGAAATCTTAACACCTGGCAAGCTTATTGCATAATCAATAGGGCAAAAGTTGATAACTACTCTTTTCTCCTAACCAGAAAAGCCACCCAATGGGTGGCTTTTCTGGTTTAGTATCCCAATCTGCGAAGGGCCTTTGTATCTTTGCTCCAGTTCTTTTCTACTCTGACAATCAAATCCAGAAACACCTTCACTCCGAATCTGGCCTCCAGTTCTTCCCTTGCAGCCTGACCTATAGTTTTTATCATTCGCCCCCCACGGCCGATAACAATACCCTTCTGAGACTCTGTCTCCACGTGAATGCGCCCGGCAATGGTGAGCAAATTCTTTTCGGGATGCTCCCTGACAAAGTCCAAGGTCACAGCACATGAATAAGGCAATTCTTTCCTTGTAATCAGGTAAATCTTCTCTCGTATTATCTCAGAGATGAGAAATTCCTCGCTCTGCACTGTCTCCATGCCCTCCGGGAAAAGCTGCGGTCCAGGCTCTAAAAGCGCTTCAAGTTCTTCCATCAATCCGTTAAGGTTAAGACCCGTGAGGGCTGATATGGGTACAATTGCTGCAAAATCATGGGCCTCTCTGGCCCTATCTATAAAAGGAAGCAAAATAGTCTTTCTGATCTTGTCTATTTTATTGATTGCAAGCACAGATGGTTTTCTCACCTTCTTGAGGGCATTTATAACCGGCAAGGTTTCCTGCCAGGCTACATCTGAAGTTTCGGTCATCACCACCACTATGTCCACTTCCTTGAGGGCCGCTCTGGCAGATTCCACCATAGATCTATGCAGCGCCGTGTGGGTTCTGTGTATTCCCGGAGTATCCATGAAAACCATTTGAAAGTTTTGGCCTGTATATATGCCAGTAATTCTATTTCTTGTAGTCTGGGGTTTTGCCGTAACAATAGCCACCTTCTTGCCCAAAATGCTGTTAAGGAGCGTTGACTTGCCCACATTAGGTGGCCCCACAATGGCTATGAATCCAGATCGATATGTCATTTTGAGTCCACCCTTATGTCGCCGTATGGAACAGAGGCGTCAGCGACTACAGATAGTACTTTGACACCTGTGGCCTTCTCCAGGCCTTTCACCCCTCTGGCTTTATATCCCCGTAACATGCCCATGTCCCTTGGGTTCAGCTTTAGTTCGACACGCTTGCCCTCAACCTGCACACGAATCTTGCGAGCAATTTTCTTGACGAAAAGATGGCTCCTCACAAGATAGCCAAAACACGAGTGCCATGGGCCGGCCACTACCTGGCCCTCCTGCAGCAACGTGGGAGAACTCATCAGGCCAATCCTGATCACACGAATCCCTTCTGCCTCGAAACGCTCAACCGCATGAGCACACAGTCTCACCGCATCTTCAAGGCTAAGGGGCACATATTGACCCCGCCTGTACATCTCCTCAAGCCTCGTGCCTTTTATTACAACTGTCGGATAAAGACGAACAAAGTCGGGGGCCAACAATATGGTCCTTTCTACCGTCTGCCAGAAAGACTTGGGGGTTTCTTCCGGTAGCCCCGGCATTAATTGGATTCCAACAGAAAAACCCATCTCTCTCAGCTTCGCTACGCCTTCAACAGTATCCTCAGCGCTGTGGCCCCTGTTTGAAGCCTCCAGCACCCGATCGTCAAGCGACTGAGCACCTAGCTCTACTGTCCCAACCGAATAGGACTTCATTATTTCCAGCCGCTCTGGGGCCAAAGAATCAGGCCTGGTCGAAACCCGTATTGACTCAAAATACCCTTCCTCAATAAAAGGCTCTACCGCCTGAAGGAGTTCGAGCATCTTGGCGTAAGGCAATCCAGTAAAGGTACCTCCATAAAAGGCCACTTGCCAATGCCTAGCCTGCCTGAATTTCTTGGACCTTATTGCCTCCCGTACAATCTTGCATACCTCCTTATCTCCAGGAATCCCTTGAGAGTGAGAGGTGATCTTTGGCTGCTCGCAAAATACACACCGGGTTGGGCAGCCCACATTAGGTATAAAAATTGGCACAATGAAATTCTTCATTTTTTCCTGATAGTATTATATGCAATCCTTGCCGCCTGCTGTTCAGCCTCCTTCTTGCTCTTCCCCTGCCCGTGAGCCACGACTTCGCCCCGTATACTGACCGAGACGCGAAAAACCTTGTCATGCGGTGGCCCCCATTCCTCAACCAACCGGTAAGCTGGAATGGTCTTGTACTCTTGCTGAGTCAGTTCCTGGAGTAGGCTCTTGAAGTCATAAACCATCTCTTTGTTCCCTAGCTTTTGGATACGGGGGGAAAAAAGCCTGATCACCACTGCCTTTGCACGTTCAAAACCTCCATCCATATAGACTGCACCTATCAGTGCTTCCATGGCATCGGCAAGTATAGAGGGCTTTTCTCTGCCCCCGCTCAGTTCCTCCCCTTTCCCGAGAAAAATGTATTTGCCCAATTCGATCCCTGTTGCCACCCGGCACAAACCTGCCTCATCGACCAATGTGGCCCGGTATCTGGACAGAAGCCCTTCTTCCGCGTTGGAGAACCTGTCCATCAGTAAATCGCTAATTGCCAACTCCAGCACAGCATCTCCAAGAAATTCCAGTCTCTCGTTGTTTGGCAGTTGAGATGATGACTGCTCATTAGAAAAGGATGCGTGGCATAGCGCATTGAGAAGTATGGACCTATCTTTGAACCTGTATCCTATCCTCTTGCTCAACTCTGCTTCTAGTCGGTCAGATAGTAATTGTTCCTCCACCGTGATCGCTCCCCATTCAATAGTCTGGATTCCAATTGTTGATTATTAGATTTTATAAGAGCTTCTAACTATTTGCAAGAAAAGGACCCTAATCGGCCACCTTTGCCGATAGACACAAGGCTGAGATGCCCTACCATAGGGCCAGAGCCTATCGGTAAAAGGGTAGAGTTTTCTGTTGACCTGGTGGCCCATGAATACTATAAATAAAGTTTTTTGCAGAGTCTGCAGGTACACTCCCTTGCTTTAATTAATTCAGAGAGAATTGGCAATGCATACAGAGACTATTTTAGAAAAAGAAGATATCGAGGAAAAGATTCGAGCAATTTCAGGGCAAATCGTAGCCAAATACCCTGATCTCGAAAATGTAGTGCTGGTAGGTATACGAACCGGTGGAGCATTTCTTGCCACCAGGTTTCAAAAAGTTATAGCTTCTCTCACCGGCATAGAAATCCCGGTGGGAGTGCTCGACATAACCCTTTATAGAGACGATTGGACGCGCATTGGGCCCAGTCCACGAGTTGGAAAGACAGAACTACCCTTTTCTGTGGACGACAAAACGGTTATATTAGTTGACGATGTGCTATTTACCGGCAGGACAGTGCGCGCGGCCATGGACGCGCTTGTGGATTACGGCAGACCCAAAAAGATAGAACTAGCCGTGCTTGTAGACCGTGGAGAGCAGTACCGGGAACTGCCTATTTCTCCCAACTACGTTGGAGGCATATGGCCGACTTCTCCGGAGCAGACTATAAACGTCTACCTTCGCGAAGCAGGCTTTGTTGACCATGTAGCCATTGAGGAAAAAAAGGCAGCTCAGGCATCATGAGCAAGAAGAAGAAAAAATCCAGGAAAAAACATCCTCCTCTTGTCCTGACACCGGAGCAGGAGAATAAATTAGCTTCGTTACTGTCCAAGTACAAGGACTCTGACCCCAACATCCTTGTGGAAGAAATTAGTTCACCCCAGTTCGCCGCAGCCTTCTTAGAAAAACTGCCAGTGGAAAATAACCTTTCTCAGTTACTAGTTGCAGTCTTTGAGAAATTCCCGCAAAAGGAAGTCCGAAAGGCCCTTAGAAAATTGCTTTTCAAGTTAAAGACCAAAGGCTTTGAAGTTCCTCCTCTAGAAAAAGAAGACAGATCAGAGCCAATTATCAAACCCGTGATGCAAGAAAGCCCAAGGGCCATGTTGGGCAGCTATGACGCTGCTGGCACCAGGGGCGTGATGGTGGCTATTCCGCGATTTCCGAGAGGTTTCGACGTGGCAATGGGGGTAATTAGTGAGCAGCAGGGGATCCTTGAATTCTTTCACGGGGCTTACAGCAAGAGGGGGCTCAAGGAAGTAGAAAACACATTGCTCCAAAGCGATGACATGACAATGGTAGAGACTTCGCTTGCCCACGCCGCCACTGCCCTCGAAAAGGCTTACGCTTCAGGTGAAGAGGCGGCAGGACAAGGCGCAAGGGCTTACGCAGAGTTTCGCCCCGCGCTACTTAGTAAGACAGATTTACTGGAGCTACCTCCCATTTACGAATTCGTCCCTCAAGCTCAAATAGACACCCAGACTCTTACCCACGACTCGTTAGATGAGTTGTTTGCCCATCCGTTGATGAAGTTCTTCATTATTAACAGCGAAAAGCTATCAGACCTTGTGGAAGAGATATCCAAACTGCAAGACAGCCCGATCTACTTGACAGAGGAGCAAAAGTTAGAGCGCAGAAGAGAGCTGGAGCAAAAATGGATCCAGGAGAATCTGGGCGCCCAGGAGCGAGGGGCTATTAAATACCGCCTTGAGGAAATGGCCTACATCCTGTGGCGAAAGGAAGAGCGGAAATTAGCCTGGATTGCAGTAACTGCAGCCAGCATAATCGAGGAAGAAAACAATATTGCGCTGGATTATCTCTTTAGCAGAACTCTTTCACTTGCCCTTGGTGAGCTGCAAGGCACAGATCAGGATGCTGAGGAAAACCCGGATTCCCTGATCATTAGCCCGTAGAATATCTATATTAGGCTCTGAATATCGGATAATGAACAGTCGAAGTACGAAGGAAGACCTTCTACATTCAATATTCATCATTCGACATTCTGCAGTTCTGATGGGATTCAATTGACACTAATTCCCGAAGGAGGTCATGATGCAAACAACAATCAGTGTCAGGACATCATCCAGGATCGAGATGGTTGACATTACCTCTCAGATTCAAAAGCAAGTTAAGGCATCTGGCGTTACAGATGGCATTTGTGTCGCATATGTGCCTCATACAACGGCTGGCATAACAATAAATGAAGGCGCTGACCCTGCGGTGTGCAAGGATATCATGGACAGGCTCAACTCTCTTGTCCCTGCAGGCGCTGGCTACCGGCACATGGAGGGTAATGCAGACAGCCATATCAAGGCCACACTCGTAGGCAGTTCCGTTAACATTATCGTCGAAGGGGGCAGGCTTGTGCTTGGAACATGGCAGAAAGTATTTTTCTGTGAATTCGACGGACCGCGCTCCAGGAGGGTCTATATAAAGGTTCAGTAAGTATTTCCTTACTGTCCGGTGCCTCAGCCTCACGCGAGCATTACATGTGAACAATCAAGCCCTCGCTCCTCCACCCAGTTCTTCACCTCTTCAAAAAGCAGCCTATAATACTCATCTGAACCTCCCAGCCCCCGTCTCCCAAAGTAATAATTGATCTCCAAGAAAAGGGGGGCATCGCCCTGTCCACCAAGGGGGAAAACAAGGTCAAAAGCTGCCAGATTAACTCCAGTGCCCATGCAGAATTCTCTTACAGCCTCTCGCCCTCGTCTTTGTTTGCCCTCCCATAGATTTCGCTCTACTCTCGCCCCTTTGCTCAAGCTCACTACAAATTCGTCCGGCGCTTGTGCGATCTTCCAGTAACTGATGAGGCTTTTACCAATAACAACAACTCTCAGCACCCTGTTTCCCGATTCAATGTAATCCTGTGTTATAAATCCTCGGGATTCCGACCTCTCGAGCACTTCCAATTTGTGTAGTCCTTCCTCCAGGCTTTGTGCATCTCTTACGAGGTACACATGGTGCCCTTCGTGCCCCTGGTCTGCCTTCATAACAAAGGGCATCATGTGAGGCGTGCCCTTGCTAAGGAAGTACTGACGAAAATCTCCTGCACTTTTCCATATATACGTGAGGGGATGCGCGACCCCATACTCGCGAAAAAGCTCAGCCTGCCCTGTCTTGCCTGGATACTTGTATCTCATATCGTAATCTGGAAAAACATTGGGACACCCCGAGGACGCCAGCCGGTACAGTTGCCGAGAGCAGGCCTGCGGAAGGATAACTGCAGAGGCCTGTCTAATGAGTCGTGATATGTCATCATTGGGCTCCTTATTGCCCAGTATAACCTGTACATCTGCATCAATGCAGGGATGAAAAGAGAGGATCATTTGACTTAAGGCGCCCCCGAGTCTATAATTCAGTTGGTTTTAATTTTACAGAAAAATGTGGGGATTGCACAATGCCAATATTCGAGTTCCGTTGCTCTGAATGCGGTCATGTATTTGAAAAGCTTTTTTTGGGCTCTGATGAAGAGATCCAATTGAGTTGCCCTGAATGCGGATGCCAGACCCTTGACAGGGTCATCAGCCAGACAAATTATGTGATGGGTATTGCTCCCGGAGGAGCTAAACCCAAGCTCACTGAGAAATCCTGCTCAGGTGGCAATAAATGCTTTACACTCGATTTACCCGGTCCTACTAGGTAGATACTTTTTGTGAAATCATGAGCCAAGCAAGAGATGGCACGCTGGGTATCCAGGACTTGACAGACGAAGACTTAGCCCTTATACGAGAACGGTTTTACGAAAAGGTAGTTCCTAGGTTACAGCGCCTTGATGCCAGGCAGGGAAACATCGATTGCTCTTTTGCAGGGGAAAAGTACAGAAACTGGGTGGTCACTTTCCGCTCGGCCGGATCAGAATTTGATATGGTGGACATCGAGTATGACCCTGAAGCTGATGCATTTGACCTGGATCTATGACCCCAAGGGCGCCTTCCTACATGGCCGATAATGCGACATCTAGGGAGTAAAATTTATGCCAATGCAGATTAGAGGTAGAGACGTACTTGAGAGGCCAACGTGCCCGTTCTGTGGCACATTGATTGATAAACCTCTTGAAGAACCTGATCTGACGTTGAACGAAATGCCGGTGGGTGCTTGCAAGTGCGGAGCAGTTTACGCCTGTGACGTAACGGGGCACAATCTTGGTACGGCAATGAGCGAAGCGTTGGTCTTTGGTTGCAAGGGTGACTGGGACTTTGCCTGGGATCTGGTTGCCGGGAAGGATTACCTTGAAACGGAGATTACCAATTATGACTATGACGAACACTTGGTAGTGCACGGCACAATGCATAAAGGCCGGCGAATAACGGGTGTGCTTTATTTCATTAAGCTCAGGGAAGGTGTTCGTCCAGGTCATGCCGTGGCACCCATAAGCCACAAGATAGCGGAAACCTTAGCCGAGTCCAGGAAAACCCGTAGCATGAAAAGGAGATTTTCGAAGCGCGATGTCGAACGCCTCGTCCGCGCCTATGAGGTGGATGAAATTTTGGCCCTCGCACGGGAGGACAAGAGAATCATCCGGGATCTGCAGCGCCTCATATATTCCGTAGATAACTTGACCCGTTGGAAAGCCACAGATCTGCTCGGGCAGGCAGCTTCGGTAATCGCCGGGTATGACCCAGGAGCGGTTTCAAAGCTAATGCAGCGCCTATTCAGTTCAGTAGTGGACACTGCCGCTTCAAGTTGGGGAGCGATAGATGCGATTGGCGACATTATTTGCAATAACATTGAAGACTTTGCCGGCTACCTACCCCGTCTTTTTGGCCTTGCAATGGACAGGGAACTTCTGCCTGATCTGATCCGCAATCTCGCAAAAATAGCCAAGTGCAAGCCTGAGTTGCTCAGGTCAAAGGCCTACGCATTCATCCCATTGCTGGCCAACCAAAACCCCGAGGTAAGGGCTTACACTGCACAACTACTTGGTGCTGTGAACGCTTCAGAGGCTAAGGAAAATCTTTCCGCCCTGCTAGAGGATGCAACCCCTGTTCTGACCTATGCAAATGGCCAGGTGACTGAATCAACTGTTGGGAAGATAGTATCTGAGGCCCTTAGCAGGCTATGAAATTTCAATATGTTTTTCGCTCCCATGGCAGTGATATTGAACTGGCAGAGTCTGACCTTTGCCTTCCTTTCAAAATATCGCCCACAAAAGTTCATCCGTTTCTCACCCTCCGGGATTACTTTGATGCGATAAGGTCCTTCCTCGTCGAGCGCATGAGTGATCGGCTCAAATGGACTCTGGGGGAAGCCCTGGGCTCGACCATCTCAGTCGGTGACATGAACAGGCTCCTCATAAGAAGTGAAAAGCACGGTGCCTTTAACCACGTGGCCAGCATTGAATTTATAACAAATAAGGGAACAGCTAAGTTCGCCCTTGCCACATTTCTTTCATCAAGTGAGCGCTGGTTTAGGAGCGAATCCGCAAATCTAGAACGGCTACAGTTAGTGACCAGCCCTTACCAATTTACGCCCAGATTATACTTGAAAGGCCAATATGAGATAACAAGGAATGGCCAAGCAGAAACTCTGTTCTTCTTAATGTCACAGTGGCTTGAAGGATTTTATGAGTGGCACCTGCACCGGGATCTAAAGAAAAACGAGTGTGACGTCGTAATATGGGATCATGACCGCGGCCGTCGTCTGGCCTCCAGGGAAGAGGTGCAAGAAATTTTTTACAAGATTGGCTTCATACTAGCTACCTGTTATGATCCCGAAGAATACCGCAGAGTAGGGCTATGGAGCAATGCAGCAGGAGATTTTGTTGTTGGGCGCAGGGGCAGTGTCACGGATATACTGCTAACTACTGTTCGGGACTATAGCCCCGTGCTTGACGCCCAGCAGGTTAAGCCTGGCCAGTCCTTGATGCCCATGACCTTTTTTTTCCTTGAAACGCTAACTCTAATCAGGCTGGATAGGGAAGAAGGAATTGGCGACCTGCTTTGGTGTGAGGACTGGTGCCTAGATTGGGCAGTCAAGGGAATCTTTGATGCATTTGAGGAGAAAGCCAGGCAAGCGAAACTGCCAGCAGCAATGCCCTCAGAATTTATCACTGTCCTGAAGTCATTTACTCCTGAAGAAATTAAGACTCTTCTACAATATACAGTTACTCGACTGGGAAACACAAATCCAGAGCTTTATAAATACGTCGCTACAAGGTTAGGCAAATACGCCGATGAACTCTATAACACTATACAAAGGTCTCCGATATGATAATCTCCACGGGAGTCGTGAGCACTTTTGGCACTGAAAGCAGCAACCCTGCCCTTTCCGGACCGGCTTGGCCGCAGGTTTGCAAAAACTCTTTTGTTAGAAGGAAGAGCTGCTGGTAGGCCATATCAAGGTCAAACCCTCTATAGGATTTGTCCTTCTCAAACCCTGACAATGCACATACGCGGGTTTTGCCTTGGATCTTCGTTGGAATACCATAGACGCGACATGTTATGGGGCGATGTGAATAAACAATGCACTCACCCTCCTCATTTAAAAGAGGGCACCTGATCCTCTCGCTGGCATAGACATATGACTGCATTTCAGGATTATCTTCATATCTCTGGAGCTTTACCTCCAGCCTCCGGATTGCACGCTCTGCGTCATTACACCTCATGAGAGCATCTCGAATCACGTGGCTATCCAGTTTATCAAAGTGAGATTTCAGATAGGCAGCTTCAACTAGAAACAGGCCGAACACCGCATGGCAGCAATCGTTACAATGGAGACGGCACCTGACCTCTTCGGGATACTCTTCAGCAACCTCTTTGAAGGCCACCTCTGCTTTATCAGCCAGAACCTCGTAATTATGAAAGATACTATCTATTTTCATTTTTTTCTGTAAGGCTTGAGGAGTTCGAGAAATTGAGGATGGACCTGAAAGCCGAGCTTCATAGCCTCATCAACGTGTTTGATTGCCTTGTCATATAGTCCCTTTGTATAGTATGCGTAACCCAGGTTGTTTTGAGCCAGCCCGAAATTGGGCGCCATTTTTACAAGTTTTTCTCCTATCTCTATGGCCTTGTCCACATCATCTTTTTGCATATAGGCATTTGCGAGGTTGTTCCATGCCTGGACGATATCTGGATTCAGCTCTAAAGCCTTTTCCAGCGCCTCAATGGCCTCATCTGTACGACCCATCTGCAAATAGGCAAACCCCAAATTTGCATAGCCTCGAGCATACCTGGGCTCTATCTCAATAGCCTTTTTATTAGCCTCCACTACCCTTTCAAGATCACCCTTCTTGAAATAAATGTACCCCAGGTTTACCCATGCCTCAAACATGCGGCCACTGTTGGCAATAGCCTCCTCAAAGAAAGGAATCGCCTCATCGAGTCTCCCCTGTTGCATCATGACCACACCCAGGTTGTATTGAGAATTGGCGCATTCTGGGTTTTCAGCAAGGATCTGCCTTTGCTGAGCGATAAACTCTTCGGAGCATTGCGGTTCTTTCATCTTTCTACCTCTCGCTTAAAGATATTGCAAAAAAACACATCTTTCGCGGTTTTCGGAAACTTTCAAAACCGTCACTGGATGAAACATCCTTTAAATAACCTACTAAATTATTGCACCTTGGTCAAAAATAAGAAAGGTCGCCCCCAGACCACCTGGATGACGACCTCCTGATTGTCCAACTTCAACAGATCTATCTAATGATCCTCGGTCTGCCCTCTACCCTTCAGGCCGTACATGGTTGAACTGCCTGTGGAAAAGTAGATCAGTTTTCCCTCATTTATCAACTCTGTGGCGGCCTTCTTGATCTGCCTTGCTTTTACATCAGGCAGTGTTTTCTGGACAGCCTTTTCCAGGTCCTTAAAGTAGAATTTGGTCTTTTTACTTGTTTCAGCAAACTCGAGAATCGCCTTCTTAATATCCTCCATCCCTTTTCTCCTTTTGGGCTAAACGTTACTCAATGCCACCCACTGCCTTCGACACTGCCCAAGCAGGTTCCGTGTACTTAAACTGGGTGCTTGTCCTGTACGTATCATACTGTAAACGATAATCGTCAATCAGGTGATCTGTAAACTCAAGACCGCATTTTTCAAAGAATTTTTCCCAGCCTATCCTTTCTGCCCAATCGCCGATTCGCTCATATTTCTTTGCATCAGCCGCGTACGCCTCAATGATCTTCTTCACTGCCTCACAAACCTCTGGAAACCGAGGGAAGTTGTTGGGCAGTGCGGGTATAACGACCTTAGAAAACTTCGGTGGGCTGATACGGTTGCTTACCTTTCCCCCAGCCATAACTGTTACGCAGTCACCTTCCTTATCCGCCAGAGGAAGAGCCATGCACATGGTGTAGCAATTACCGCAAAACATGCAGCGCTCCTGCTTAATCTTCACCGTCTTCTTGCCATCCTCGGTCTTGGAAGGAGAAATTGCTGCCGTGGGGCATGCTGCGATGACCAGAGGGATCTCGCAAACCGACTCCAGAACCTCATGGTCAATTATAGGCGGTTTTCTATGGTACCCCAGTAGAGCTATGTCAGAGCAGTGAACAGCCCCGCACATATTGAGGCAGCAAGCCATTGATATCCTCACCTGTGCCGGAAGAGTCATGCCCTGGAAATAATCAAACAACTCATCCATAACAGCTTTGACCATGGAAGATGCATCTGTTGCAGGAGTGTGGCAATGAATATAGCCCTGAGTATGGACAATGTTGGTTACCCCTGCGCCTGTACCGCCAATGGGGAACTTGTAACTGCCTGATACGTGTTTTCTGCTCATCAGGTCTTTTTTCAGGGCTTCAACCTTCTCGAGGCTGTCTACCATGAACTCTATGTTGTTTCGCGTGGTAAATCTCACGTATCCATCGCAATGCTTATCGGCGATCTCGCAGATCTCCCGGATATGTTCTACAGTCATGAACCGGCATCCACCACAACGAACTGTGTAGACCTTGTCCCCTGTTTCAGAGACATGAACAAGAACACCAGGCTCTAAGATTTCATGATATTTCCATTTTCCATAATTTTTCTGAATAATCGGGGGAAAATACTGCCAAAAGTGTCTTGGACCTAAGTCCGTAATCCTATTTTCCATCGGTTTATCAGGATTGTAACGCCCTAATCTCTCAGTGCTTAACGCCATGTCTATTCCCTCCTATTCTTTGTCTCGTCCCAGAGTTGTTATCTTGCATGTTTCTTTCGATACTCCTCAATTGTCCTCTGCCATCCGCCCGGTACATCTTCTTCTTTCCAGAAAATATAGGGATTGCTTCGAGGTTCCTTCACCATCTGAGGCATAGCTGGAATATTCAAAACCTCCAAGAGCTTCCTTATGCTCTGCCTTTGAATCAACTCGCCAAGTCGCTCGCGGTTTTTCCCTTCCTCCATCCACCAATCCCAGATAGGTTCGATGATGTTCTCTTTTATATTGTCGTAAGGAGGCTCTGTCTTTATGAATGGAATAGTCAGAAGCGCCATTTGGGCACCCTCCAAAATAGGCGCCTTGGCACCAAGCAGGATGCTTACTCCGGTATCCGTGCCCGGCCGCAGAGCCTGAGGCATGACGTTAATGCAGTGCATGCATCTTGTACACTCTTTATTGTCGATCATAAGCTTGCCATCTTCCATCCACATGCACTGAGTGGGGCAAAGATCCAAAACTTCTTTCTTGATGTCGAATTTACCCCAGTCCTTGCCTGCGTGAGCACCGCCATTGGGAGCGATCTCGCCATTGATATAAGCCTGAACCGCTTCTTGATCGATCCGGATGTCATCCCTCCAGGTACCTATGAACGACATATCGGACCGGGCAATCGAAGCCACGCAGCAATTGGGGCAGCCGTCGAATTTAAACTTGAACTTGTAAGGGAAAGCAGGCCTATGCAATTCATCCTGGTAATAATGGGTAAGCTCATAGCACATATCCTGGGTATCAATGCATGCCCATTCGCACCTGGCCCTTCCGATACAACAAGAAGGAGTTCTGAGGTTTGATCCTGAGCCACCAAGGTCTTGCTGAAGGACATGTGTCAATTCAAAGAAAATGGGTTCAAGCTGTTCAGTAAATGTCCCAAGGAAGACCATATCGCCCGTGGACCCGTGCATGTTCATCAAACCGCTGCCACGGAACTCCCACAGGTCGCATATGGTCCTCAAATAGTCTGTGTTATAGAACTTGCTTGCAGGCTGGTTGACTCTTAAAGTGTGAAAGTGGGCGATGGAAGGATACTCTTCCTGCAAATCTGAATATCTTCCTATAACTCCACCGCCATAACCAAAGACTCCAACGATTCCTCCATGTTTCCAGTGGGTCTCCCCATCTTCAAATGACCGTTCTAGTTGGCCCAACAAATCCTCCACTACATCGCGGTGGATCATTATCCTATCATCTGCCAATTTGCGGCGGTGCAAGGCCTCCCTCTTGGCATCCGCAACAAAGCTTGGCCAAGGGCCTTTTTCTAATTCTTCACATTTGGGAATTTCATGTTTTATTTTGAAATTCTTTAGCTCGTCGTCAGTGTAACTATTTAGCTCATCATCAGTGTAAATTCTTAATTCATCATATTTTAGTTCCTTTTGTGGTTCTCTTGGTTCAAAAGCCATTATGAACGCCTCCTTCTACTATTGGAATTTTTGGTCTAGTAAACACCTCTCACAACCAAAAAAGTCTTTTTTTCCTTCACCTCCTCCCAAAAAATTTTAATTTTAAATTTCAAACGAGTTTTCTAACCTTGGATAAAACCGCAAAGCAGAAACCTACCACAAACTAGTTTCCAAAATCGATTCAAGGATGAGCACTAACTATTTGTGAATATTGGAACTAGTTTATTTTTCAAATGCTTAAGATTGCCTTTATAGTCAAATCAACTCATTTTTGTCAATAAAAAAAACGGCGAAATTTATGTTGACAATGCACATGGCAAGCACTATCTGCTCAAGAGAGCCTTTATTGAAAACACGCTCAGGATAACTCATGAAACTCACCTCACCACGCATCACAGTCTCTGCCCTCAGAGGAGGGTCGGGAAAGACTATTATCTCCCTGGGCCTTTTGTCCCTATGGCGTGAAATGGGTCTGTCCCCGTCACCTTTTAAGAAGGGCCCGGATTTTATTGATGCAGGGTGGCTCTCATTTGCCTCAGGGTCCCAGTGTCATAATCTTGACCCTTTTTTGATGACAGAGGAGCAGATAATTTACTCTTTCTTAATACATGCCAGCGAAAATGAAATTAGCTTGATAGAAGGAAATAGAGGCCTGTTTGACGGGGTTGACCTCCATGGGTCCTGCAGTACTGCAGAACTCGCCAAGATCCTTAGTTGCCCTGTTCTTTTGATCGTGGACGCAACTATGGTCACCCGCACAACCGCTGCCCTTGTGAAAGGATGCCAGAGCTTCGACCCCGATCTCAAGCTCGCGGGTATAGTAATAAACCAAGTAGCCACAAGGCGGCAGGAGAGACTGATAACCCAGAGCATTGAACATTACTGCGATATCACTGTGCTAGGATCGATACCCAGGAGCAGAGAAAATCTCTTTCCCGAAAGACACATGGGGCTGGTTCCACACCAGGAACGCAACGTGGCACAGCGGGCAATCGATTGGGCAAAAAGGCTTGTTTCCGAAAATATGGACGTGCACAGGCTCCTTCAAATTATGAACAATGCCGGCCCGATCCACCTTAATCCCTCCTTAATTCGGACCAACGGAGACGAGGAACTTATCTCAAGTCCCCGGCCCAGAATAGGGGTAATCAGGGACAGTGTTTTCTGGTTCTATTATCCTGAAAACTTACAGTCTCTTGAGGCTCTCGGGGCGGATATTATTATTATCGACTCTATCCAGGACCCATCACTCCCCGAAATAGACGCATTGTATATTGGTGGCGGATTTCCTGAAACTCAGGCTCAGGCGCTGGCCGAGAACGTCGGTTTCAGAGAAGAGCTCAAGAAGCGCATCAATGAAGGGCTCCCTGTATACGCGGAATGCGGGGGGTTTATGTTTATGGGCGAGAACTTACATGTTGGGGACAAATCCTACCCCATGGCCGGAGTTTTACCGGTAACATTTGTCCTCGAAAAAAAACCCCAGGGACACGGATATACCTTACTTGAAACCATTGAACCCAATCCATATTATACCGCAGGAGAGAGGCTAAAAGGCCATGAATTTCATTACTCAAGACCTATTGTCCACAGACAGAGTCGCCTAAGGCCCGTATTCAAGGTCCTCAGGGGCCATGGCCTGGACGGGACACACGACGGTCTGCATAAGAAAAACCTACTTGGCACTTATACCCATGTCCACGCTGGAGGCGACACGAGATGGGCCAGGAAAATTTACGATATGGCAGCCGCTTATAGGATGCAGAAAAATTTTCAAGCAGCACAAAAGAAAAATTGACACAGATTTTTTTTTTGTTTATAAGTACAACTTCAAACTGGCTTGTGAAAGAAATTGCATATAAACCAAAAAAAGGAGGATATTTGTTATGCCAACGGTAGAATTCGAAGGCCACACTTTCAACGTCGACGAAGACGGATTCATTGACGATTTCAAAAACTGGAATGAGGCATGGGTGCGCCACGTAAAACAGACCGAGGGTATTGAGGAGCTAACGGACGAGCATTGGAAGGTTATCAAAGTCCTCCAGGACTATTATAAGAAAAACGGCATCGCTCCCATGGTAAGAATCTTATCAAAGGTTACGGGATACAAGCTGAAAAAAATCTACGAGCTGTTTCCCTCCGGTCCTGGTAAAGGAGCTTGCAAGATGGCAGGCCTCCCCAAGCCCACTGGTTGCGTATAGTCCGCCTCCAAGGAGCAAAAATCAGATCAAGACATCAGGGGGCACAAGAAGAGTCGGCTTTTTGTGCCCCAGTTTTGTTTCCGCCCATATTGGCGAAAACTGACTCAATACCTTGTCACCTCTGAGCCAGCAGGCTCCAGCATGCTACTCCGCTATTCAACTAGCCTGCGGTATAATTCCGGTCGCCGGCCTGGCAGAAAATACCTCAATCGATGCTCCTTTATGTGATTGAGCTCATCCGCCCTCAGAGCGGCCACAATCATCCCCTCATCTTTCTCTGCCATTTGGGCTATAAGTTGACCAGATGGGTTGATTACAAGCGCCACGCCCGGAAAGACATAGCCCTCGCTTGTTGGTCCCACCTGGTTGCAGGCGGCTATGTAAAGGGCGTTATCAAAGGCTCTGCTCCGCATGTGTCGGAGCCAGCTATCCAGCTTTTCCTGGGGCCCGGTTCGGGGTGAGGCATGTGGCATAAAAACAATTTCGGCCCCTTTAAGAGCCATGATTCTGCTTATCTCAGGGAAATGGGCCTCCCAGCACAGTTGCACGCCAAAGGTAATGCCATCATACTCAAAAACTCCGATCTCCATACCCGCATTATATGATGCCCGCTCCATGGGAGAGAGGTGAGATTTTCGGTAAATCCCCACGAGACCCTTTGGTCCCGCTACCACATGGCTAATAAAAGGCCCCTCGACCCGCCCAATTTCCACCAGACCTGCCATCAATAACACCTTATTGGCACGAGCAATATCGGTTACTGCTCCAATTAATTCCTGGCAATAACGCCAGTCATACATGGAAGAGGGGTCTTTCAACAAATAGCCTGATATGGATAATTCAGGGAAACAAATCAGTTCAGCTCCGCGCTCCCGGGCCCTTTGCACAAGTTCTTCCGTGTGGCTCAGGTTCTCTTTAATTCTCCCGACCTCGCTGTGCATGCATACACAAGCTATGGTGACATCACGCATAAAGGCTCACTCCACCGCAGCCCTGATTAAGAACTTCCCTTTCTTGCAATCAGTATGTACTTATCATATTGGAGTCGTTCGCCATTATTAAATTGATCAAACACTCTCCCGGCAAATGAATTTTTTCCGCTGAATAATATCTCCAGACCAGCCTTTTTCACTGAAACCTGGGCCGGGATATGGTCATTCAGCCAGAAGCTGGTAAGCACCATACATCCTTTAGGGTCCAGCAATAGTGCAACCTCCTCAAAGATATTTCTCCATATCCTGGGAGCCTTTCTTGAAATTGTCAAAGGAGGGTGCTGGCACAGAATCAGATGGAAGGGACCATCCAGGTGTCTCGTAAGTTCCCTGGCGTCACACACAATGAACTGCGCCAATCCTCTCAAGGCCTCCTTCGCCTTTGAGAAGGCATCCTCAGCCACATCCACGCCAACATACCTAGGGACCCCAAGGCCTTTCACACCCAGATATCCCACAAGAGCGAGATAGTTCCATGTGGCATTGTTACCGCATCCAACGTCAAGAACTAATGGAAACTCAGGCAACTCAATCCCTAGTTCTCCAAGATATTTGTTAAGGATCATCATCCAGCGCTGATCTGGGCTACTGAAGCGAAATGACGTCAATTTAGACACCTTGGCTCACTCTCAACTTCCCATTTTTGGTGGCTTTTTCCTTACCCCTTTATCCTGTTTCCAACTTTTCTATAACCAGATCCCCAACCTCAGAAGTACTATACCCCATCTTTCCCGCTTCCATGGACCTGAGATCATCCTTTACAACACTGGCAACTGCCTGGAACAAGGTTGCCGCAGCATCTTTTTCCCCCAGGTAGTCCAGCATCATCTGTGCCGCGCAGATTGCTGCTATGGGGTTGATCTTGCCCTGCCCGGTGTATTTTGGCGCTGAGCCTCCGATAGGCTCAAACATTGCCGGGCCACCCGGATGAATATTACCACCGGCCGCTACGCCCAGCCCACCCTGAATAATTGCGCCTATGTCAGTGATTATGTCACCAAACATGTTATTGGTAACAATCACATCATAGCGCTCGGGATTCTTTATCATCCACATGCACAGGGCATCAACGTGTTGATAGTCAGTGCCAACTTGGGGATAACCCTCTGCCACCTCTTCAAACGTCCTGAACCATAAGTCTGATTCGTAAGTGAGCACATTCGTTTTCGCACACAGGGTCAGACGGAGTTTTTTATTGCGACGCAAACAGTAGTCAAATGCATACCTAATGCAGCGCTCCACTCCCTTGCGGGTGTTGATGGACTCCTGTACTGCTACCTCCTCTGCCGTACCTTTCTTAAAGAAACCTCCAGCACCTACATAGGCACCTTCGCTGTTCTCTCTCACAACAACGAAGTCAATATCCTCGGGGCCTTTATCTTTTAAAGGAGTATCAACACCGGCCAACAACACAACCGGGCGTAGATTAATATATAGATCCAGTGCGAAACGAAGCCTTAGCAATATTCCCTGCTCCAATATTCCCGGTCTTACCTCCGGATGGCCAATTGCACCAAGCAGGATACAATGCATTTCTGCAAGCTCTTTGATTACATGCTCAGGCACCAGTTCGCCAGTCTTGAGGT
Source organism: uncultured Desulfobacteraceae bacterium (assembly GCA_964485655.1). Classification (GTDB taxonomy): domain Bacteria; phylum Desulfobacterota; class DSM-4660; order Desulfatiglandales; family Desulfatiglandaceae; genus B111-G9. Next base: position 4,067 of record CAZAKC010000015.1, on the reverse strand, counting down.
ACCTTTCTCCCCCCAAGTCATAGTAAATAAACTCAAAACTGAGGCTATAGCTCTTACCCACTGCCTCAAGCACCTTTACTGCCTCTGTTATCACCTCAGGCCCTGTTCCATCTCCCGGGATAACTGCAATTTTGTATTTCATATTTAGTTTTGTCCTTTCCTTCTGTCTTCTGTCTGCTGGGTTCTAACCCCCATTTTCTTTTTTCCTATTCTCTGGTCTCAACGACCGGACTGCTGCCCCTGCACGCCACATCTCAGAGTTTCGAATTTCAGCTAGTTCCTCCTCCAGACGCCTTCTGTAGTCAGGAGCACTATTTGCCTCAAGGACAATACGGGTCTCATTGCCAGAAACCACACTTTCGTATAGTTCTTCAAAGACCGGCTTGACCGCCTCACGGAACCTGTGCCGCCAATCAAGGGCACCCCTTTGCGCCGTTGTGCTGCAATTGGCGTACATCCAGTCCATTCCGTTTTCCGCCACTAGCTTTATGAGGCTCTGGGTCAACTCCTCCACTGTCTCATTAAAGGCCTCACTGGGGGTGTGACCTTTGCTCCTCAAAAGCTCATACTGGGCCTCCATGATACCTGCCAATGCCCCCATGAGCACACCCCTTTCCCCTACAAGGTCACTGTATACTTCTTTTTCAAATGTGGTTGGAAATAGATAACCCGATCCAATCGCTATTCCCATAGCCAAAACCCGCTCTTTTGCCTTGCCTGTATAGTCCTGATAGATGGCATAGCTGGAATTGATTCCGCTCCCATCTAGGAAATTCCTCCTTACGCTGCGACCAGAGCCTTTAGGCGCCACCATAATTACATCTACATGGTCTGGGGGCACAACACCTGTCTGCTCCTTATACACTATGGAAAAGCCATGGGAAAAACAAAGGGCATTTCCAGGTTCAAGGCATTCCTTAACGCTGGGCCATGTAGCCACCTGGCCTGCGTCAGAGACAAGGTACTGAATGACTGTTCCCCTCTTGGCCGCTTCTACCAAGGGAAAAAGGGTCTTACCAGGCTCGAAGCCATCTTTTACAGCCCTGTCCCACGAGTTACTGCCTTCCCTCTGGCCCACAATTACATTAATACCATTGTCTCGCATATTGAGGGCCTGCCCTGGCCCTTGTACTCCGTAGCCCAGCACAGCTACCACTTCGTCTTTGAGTACTTCCTTAGCATGCTCAAGCGTAAATTCATCCGCTGTGACCACTTCCTCCATCACTCCACCAAAATCAATTTTTGCCATTTCTTACCTCCCTTTGCATGTCTCGGGCCATGGCTATTGCCCCGGTTCTTGCCACTTCTTGAATGCCCATTGGTCTGAGCAGATTCAAAAAGGCACTTACTTTATTTTCATCGCCTGTAACTTCTATAATATAAGAGGAACTACCCACATCCACTACCCTCGCCCTAAAGATGTCCACCATGCGAAGGATCTCCGCCCTATTCGGCGGCTCTGCTTTGACCCTGATCAACAAAAGCTCCCTTTGAACATAGGAGGAGCCCGTAAAGTCACGAACCTTCACTACATTTATGAGCTTGTTGAGCTGTTTCTTTATTTGCTCTATTATTGCCATGTTTCCTGTAGTTACCAGAGTTATCCTGGACACCGATGGATCCATGGTCTCAGCCACACAAAGACTCTCAATATTAAAGCCCCGACCACTGAATAGTCCTGCGATCCTTGCGAGAACACCTGGTTCATTATCCACCAGTAAAGAAAGAATATGTCTACGTTCATTTTCCTGTGACATGAATATTTGTACTCCTCAGTCTATAATAAATGATCCTTCCGCCCGTCTTTCCTTTTGTCTTTCTCCTCTAGCCTTTAACCTTCTTTATACCAACAACATCTCCGTAATGGAGGCCCCGGCCGGCACCATGGGATATACGTTTTCCTCCGGTTCCACTGCGAAGTCCATGATTACCGGTCCCTCAGTACGTAGCCCGTCTGATAGGACCTTCCTCACCTCCTCTGGCTTCGTAGCCCTTAAACCAACAGCCCCATATGCATCGGCCAGCTTGACAAAATCGGGGGCGTGCTCCATGCAGGTAGCCGAATAGCACCTATCATAGAATAGTTCCTGCCATTGCCGGACCATGCCTAAATAGCCGTTGTTAAGAATGACCACCTTCACGGGCAGTTTGTATTGAACGGCTGTCGCCAATTCCTGAATATTCATTTGAATGCTTCCGTCCCCTGCGATATCAACCACCAGCCTGTCCGGTCTTGCCAATTGAGCGCCGATTGCAGCGGGAAATCCAAATCCCATGCATCCCAGCCCCCCAGATGTGATAAAGCTGTTGGGCTCCTCGAAATCATAATATTGGGCCGCCCACATCTGATTCTGGCCCACTTCTGTTGTGACGATAGCCTTACCTTCAGTGAGTTCATAAAGCATTTCTATTACGTATTGGGGTTTAATCCTCTCCTCCTGCCTATAAGCAAGGGGATTTGTGGCTTTCCACTGCTCGATCTGCTTTAGCCAGTCTTCCCTGTCCGACAGATCCCACGAAAGGCCTTGTTTTTGGAAGAGTTCGTTAAGCAGCCTCAAGCTTGTCTTACAATCACCCACTACGGGGACCGCCACAGGCACGTTCTTACGGATGGAAGTGGGATCAATATCAATGTGGATTATGTTTGCCTGTTTGGCAAAGGAATCGGTCCGCCCTGTTACCCTATCATCGAACCTAGCCCCAATAGCAATGAGGAGATCACAGGCCCCTGTAGCCATATTTGCCCTGTAAGTACCGTGCATCCCCAACATCCCAAGCCAGAGGCGCTCATAGCTCGCTGGAAATGCTCCCAAACCCATGAGCGTAGTTGTGACAGGTGCGCTGATACGTAAGGCAAACTCTCTCAGCTCCTGTGAGGCAGCCGAGAGGATTACTCCTCCACCTGCCAGGATCATTGGCCGTTGAGACCTTTTTATAAGTTCAACCACCCTTGAGAGCTGCTTCATGTTCGGCTTATAGGTTGGCTGATACGATCTTGGTTTCGCTTCCCCCGGCCCATCATAGGTGGTGATTTGGGACATAATATCCTTGGGAAGGTCAACCAGCACTGGCCCAGGTCTTCCTGATTTAGCCAGATAAAACGCCTCTCTTATTACACGAGCCAATTCAGTCACAGAAGTTACAAGATAATTGTGTTTAGTACATGGCCTGGTTATACCCACAATATCCACTTCCTGGAACGCATCATTGCCAATGAGCGCTGTTGGTACCTGTCCTGTGAAAACTACTACTGGAACAGAATCCATATAGGCAGAAGCAATACCGGTCACAGTGTTTGTTGCCCCTGGGCCGGAAGTTACTAGACACACGCCCACCCTGCCTGAGGCGCGAGCAAAGCCATCAGCAGCGTGAACCGCCCCTTGCTCGTGGCGGACCAGTATATGTCTGATGTCAGACTTGGCTAACTGATGATAAATATCAATCACAGCTCCTCCCGGATATCCGAAAATTGTATCCACGCCTTGCTCTTTCAGACACCGGACAAAAATCTCGGCACCGGTCATCTCCTGAGGTTGTGGACACCTACCATTTAAAGACAAGTTTTTTTCAGCCAAGTTTGAACCTCTCATGATCTCCTCCCTTTCTTTATATACTCCACTAGACCACCGGCCATGATTAGCTCCATCATGAAATCAGGTATGGTTTGGATTTGTACTCTGAGCCCATTGCTTGTTTCAATAATGCCACCATCCAGATCTATCGTTATTCGAGCACCGTCACTCAGGTTTTCGTAAGCTTCAGCACATTGAATAAGGGGAAGCCCTATATTAAATGCGTTCCTGTAAAATATCCGTGCAAAGCTTGCTGCTATCACCGCCCGAACACCCAATGTTTTGATGGCAAGAGGGGCATGTTCCCTGGATGAGCCGCATCCGAAATTAACCCCGGCTACAACCACGTCCCCCTCTTTAACCTCTCTTGCAAATTCCGGCCTTGCGTCTTCAAAACAGTGTTTTGAAAACACGCTCGGATCTGCATTGTTCAAGAATCTGGCAGGAATGATCAGATCCGTATCAATATGATCGCCAAATTTCCAAACTCTGCCT
>CAZAKC010000014.1:0-39655 GCA_964485655.1 uncultured Desulfobacteraceae bacterium | reverse complement strand
AAAAATATTTCCGAACAATGCTCTCAAACGGTGTCTACCTTGCCCCTTCAGCATATGAGGCGATGTTTGTCTCAGATGCTCACGATGACCAATCTATTGAGTTCACAATAGAATCAGCTCATCAAGCTATGGGCTCATTGTGAACAAAAAAGTATTGACTCGTCAAGTGAGCTATGGTAATGACAACGTGATTTTTTTCACGCGCACGCCAAGGCCGCAGGTCTTCATATGAAAATAGACAAGGACCTGAAAAAAGCCATCAAAACCGTGGGGATCCTGAGCACGGTTGGGATGGCGATGGCCTTTGCAATCGCTATTGGCGCCGTCGCGGGCTATTATGCTGATAAGTGGTTGGGTACGGCTCCTATTTTTCTCCTGGTGGGTCTCGGACTGGGTATAGGGGCTGCTTTTAGAAATTTGTTTATATTAACTAAGAAGGCCAGAGAACAATGAAATTTAGGGGAGATACGTCCGTAATGCGCCAGGTAACTCTATTTTATTGGGTAGCACTGGGTACCATGGCAGGTATAAGCTCCTTATTTATGTCAGGGGCATTTACCCTTGGGATCCTCTCCGGTGGCCTGTTGGCTATAGCCAACTTCAACGTGTTACGCCTGGCTATCCAGAAGGCCTTCTCTTCTGGCGGCGTAGAGCAGCAAAAAAGCGGCAAAAAGGCATTCCTTATGATTACATTTTACATTCGATTGGCTATTATAGGGGTTATAATTTATTGCCTGCTTGCGAGTCGCCTTGCTGATCCCAGGGGTATGGCAATTGGACTCTCCACTGTTGTAATTGGAATAATTGTTTTTGCTGTACTCACAGCTCTCAAACCATCATCCAGGGAGGCAACATAGGGTATGGAGCACGAAATCCTTTTTTTAAATAGCTTGTTCTCCGCAATAGGATTGGGTGAATTTGCGCACAATTACAGCCACGTCATACAGTCGTGGTTTGCAATGCTGATTCTGATCGTAGCCTCTGTTATCTTTGTACGAGGTGTACGATTGATTCCCAACAAGGGACAGAACTTCTTTGAAGTTGTTGTTGAGGGAATGGAAGACTTCATGGTGGACATAACCGGTCCCGAAGGCAGGTTTTTCTTCCCTTTCATAGCGACAATATTCCTTTACATTCTGGTTTGTAACTTGTTGGGCCTGATCCCAGGTTTTTCATCACCTACTGCCAATATCAATACGCCCCTGTCCATGGCCATTTGCACCTTCGTTTTGACCCATATTATAGGGGTGAAATTTCACGGGGTTAAGTATGTCAAGCAATTCCTGGGGCCCGTAATATGGCTGGCTCCATTGATGGTACCGCTTGAGCTGATTGGCCACTTCGCAAGGGTACTTTCCCTTAGCGTGCGACTCTTTGGCAATATCTTTGGAAAAGAAACCGTACTTGCGATTCTTTTCATGCTCGCTGGGATGTTTCTTGCTCCCTTGCCCATCCTGTTCCTAGGTATCCTTGTTAGCTTTATCCAGGCGCTGGTTTTCATGTTACTGTCAATTGTCTACTTTGTCCTTGCAATGGAGGAAGCACACTAAGCTGGTTAAGCTTGGTTCAACATTTTTGGAAGAAGGCCAAGAAAAACAAAGTGAAAGGAGGTTTGTATGACAAAGAAAAGGTTTATTGGGGCCCTAACTGGATTTCTGGTACTTGGGATGGCTTCTGTTGCCCTCGCCGCTGATAGTTCGGCTCAGGCCGCTGGACTGTGGATCTATTTCGGCATCGCGGTAGGATGCGGTTTTGGTATTGGCGTTGCCGCTATGGGCTGCGGTGTTGGTATGGGTAATGCCATCAATGGTGCTATGCACGGAACAGCTAGGAACCCTGAGGCAAGCGGCAAGATCATGACAACCATGATCATCGGTCTGGCGCTCATCGAGTCCCTTACCATTTATGCCCTATTGATTTGCTTGCTCATGGTATTCAAGATTCCCGCCTTCCCGGCCATTATCGAGAAGGTATTCCATTAATATTTATTGGATACTTGGGCCCTGGGTGTCCCGGGGCCCTTATTTATTCACGTTCTATGTGCAAAAATTCACAATAGCCAATGGCAGACGAAGAATCCATTTTGTGCAGGCATGAAGGCATATGAGTAAAAATTCAGGTAAGAAAAAGATCCCCGGCCCCACCATAGAAAGGTTACCTCTTTATTCCAGGCCCCTTGAGGAATTGCTGCAGGCCGACATCCCGGTGGTTTCCTCGGAGACCCTGGCCAAACTTTGCGGTGTCAACCCTGCACAGGTCAGGAAAGACTTAGCTTACTTTGGCGAATTCGGGGTCCGGGGCGTGGGCTATGAGGTGGCAAGCCTGCTTAAAGAGATCAAGAAGATCCTTGGCACAGACCGAAAGTGGAGACTGTGTTTGGTTGGATTGGGGAATCTGGGCAGCGCGCTATTTGAGAACCAGAACTTCAAGCGCCGGGGTTATGAATTTGTCGCGGTGTTTGATTCTGACCCAGCCAAAATAGGTCGTATTCTGGATGACGGTGTAGTGGTAGAACATCCTAACCGTATTGAGGAAACCGTGGCAAGGCTGAATGTAGAGATTGGCGTAATCACCACTCCCCCCCTTGAGGCACAGAGGACGGCTGAAATACTTTTTGCTGCCGGAGTAAGGGCTGTTCTCAATTTTGCCCCAATCCAATTGCGGAAGCCTGAATGCTGTGTCGTGGAAAACGTTGATTTCACAGTGAGCCTTGAGAATCTTGCCTACCATCTGGCAAAACTCGGTAAGCATAGCGACTGAGCACGCCCTTCAAAAACAACCCAGTATAGGATCTGGCCTCTTCACACACCTCTTCTGGGCTCCCGCAGGCGACAACCTCTCCCCCACGCTCGCCTCCTTCGGGACCCAGATCGATCACGTAGTCCGCGCACTTTATGACCTCGAGGTTGTGCTCAATCACAATTACCGTATTATTCTTATCAACCAGATATCCGATTACCTCCAGCAGTTTATGCACATCAGCAAAATGCAAACCAGTAGTGGGCTCATCAAGCAAGTACAGCGTCCTGCCAGTGGCCCTTTTGCTCAGTTCTTTGGACAGTTTCAACCTTTGAGCCTCTCCACCCGATAGGGTCGTGGCGGACTGACCCAGTTTTAGATATCCGAGGCCCACATCAGCCACTGTCTGCAGGATATTGCGAATTCTTGGGATTCGCTCAAAAAAGATCGAGGCCTCATTTACGGTCATATCAAGTACCTGCGCAATATTGTAACCCCTGTAACGAATTTCAAGTGTATCTCTATTATATCGCAGCCCCCCGCAGGCCTCACAGGTAACAAACACATCGGGAAGAAAATGCATCTCTATCTTAATGACCCCATCGCCCTTGCACACCTCACAACGTCCCCCCCTTACATTGAAGCTGAATCTCCCTGGCCGGTAACCCCGTGCTCGTGCCTCCGGCACACGGGAGAACAGCTCTCTTATATAGGTGAAGACACCGGTATATGTGGCGGGGTTTGATCGAGGCGTCCTCCCTATCGGGCTCTGGTCTATACTTATAACCTTATCTATATATTCGATCCCTCTGACCGCCTTGACTTTTCCTATACGCATCCTGGATCGATAAAGACGCCTCGCAAGAGAAGGATACAGAATATCATTTATAAGAGTGCTCTTGCCCGACCCTGACACACCTGTAATGCAGGTAAGAGTACCCAGGGGGATGTTAACTGTTATGTTTTTCAGGTTATTCTGCTGCGCGCCCTCAATGGTGATAAAAAGCCCGTTACCTTTGCGCCTCATAGCAGGTACAGGGATACATTTTTTACCGGATAGATACTGACCAGTCTCGGAGTCGGGGAAATTTTTCAATTCCTCCGGGCTCCCCTGAAACACCACTTTTCCCCCGTTTGCCCCGGCACCAGGGCCCATGTCTATCACATGATCTGCTGCCATGATTGTCTCTGCATCATGCTCAACCACTATTACGGTATTGCCCATCTCCTTTAATCGGACAAGGTTCTTTATCAACCTCTTGTTATCTCTTTGATGCAAGCCTATGGTTGGTTCATCCAGCACATAAAGCACCCCAGCAAGACTGGAGCTTAGCTGTGTAGCAAGCCTGATTCTCTGTTCTTCTCCTCCCGATAAAGTACCCGTTGCCCTGCTAAGAGTAAGATAGTCCACCCCCACACTCACCAGAAAACGTAACCTGTCCTTGATTTCCTTCAACAGCCCCTTTGAGATACTGTACTGTTTCTCCGTCAGAGGAAGCTGTTCAAAAAATTCCAGGGTGCGCTCAATGTGGAGATCGCATATCTCATGTATTCCCATGCCCCCTAGCTTGACGGCCATCGCCTCTTCCCTGAGCCTAGCTCCATTGCATGCGGGGCATGGCATGGTGTTCATATAGGCCTCTAATTCCTCCCGGGTCTGATAGGATTTAGCGTCCCTGTATTGTCTGTCCAGGGCAGGAATAATCCCCTCAAAGGGTTTTGTATAAAAATATCTCCGATCATCCTTTTCAAAGTAAAACCTGATCTGCTCATCGCCCGAACCATAGAAAAGCACTCTACGGAACTCTTCGGGCAGATCCTTAAAGGGATCATAAATACTTACCCGGTAATGATTACACAGTGAATCCAACATCTGGAAAAAGTATACCGAATCTCTTCCAGCCCAGGGGACAATCGCTCCCTCCCTTAGAGAAAGCTCAGTATCAGGGACGATAAGATCCGGGTCGAAGTATCTCTTTGTACCCAGTCCATGGCAGGAAGGGCAGGCGCCCTGGGGGTTGTTAAAGGAAAACAACTGGGGGCTTAGCTCTGAAACACTATAACCGCACCTCGGGCATACAGCCTTTTGGCTGAAGACCATTTGTTCTTTGCCCAGCACATCAACAATTACGGTCCCTTCTGACAGAGAAAGCGCCAGCTCTATTGAGTCGGTAAGGCGCGGTTTAATCTGGGGTTTGATAATCACCCTGTCAACCACCACTTGAACCTCATATGTCCGTTGCGGTTCAAGCTGTATCTCATCCTCCATGATAAATTCCAGCCCATTTACCCGCACTCTTGAAAAGCCCTCCCTCCTTAATTTCTTGAAAACCTCTTCCACATATTGGGCTTGCCCGCTGCCCACCGGAGCAAGGATTTGAAGTCTGGTTCCCTTTTCGAGTTCCAAAATAGTATCCACCATCTCCTGAACGGTACTTGAGCGTATCGGGATATTGCACTTGGGACAATATGGTGTGCCCACCCTCGCAAACAACACCCTCATGTAATCATATATCTCGGTAACTGTTCCAACAGTGGATCTAGGGTTTTGCCCTGAACTACGCTGCCCAATAGAGATGGCCGGAGACAAACCCTCTATGGTGTCAACGTCAGGCTTATCCATCTGCTCAAGGAACTGGCGGGCATATGCAGAGAGGGATTCTACGTAACGCCTCTGCCCTTCGGCGTAAATGGTATCAAAGGCCAGAGAGGATTTCCCAGAGCCTGAAAGTCCGGTAATGACAACCAGTCTATTTCTGGGTATGTCAATGGAGACATTTTTGAGATTATGTTGTCTCGCCCCCCGTATCTTGATGAATTCGTTATCCATTGAATATTACCGGCTCCGCTGCCTTTTTCTGTTATTTGCAATCCGCACAGCCATCTTTAGCGCATTGACTAAGCTTTTGTGGTTTGCCTTCCCGGTTCCCGCGATATCGTATGCAGTGCCATGGTCCACAGAGGTACGGACTATGGGAAGGCCCAACGTGACATTAACCGCATCATAAAAGTGGATAAGCTTGAGAGGTCCAAGCCCCTGGTCATGATACATGGCAACCACCGCGTCAAAGTCCCCTTTGGCAGCCCTCCAGAACAGGGTGTCGGCTGGGAACGGGCCTTCCACATTTACCCCTTGTGATTTCGCCCTTTGTATAGCAGGAAAAATAACTTCGCCTTCCTCTTTCCCGAACATACCTCCTTCTCCTCCATGAGGGTTTAATGCGGCGACACCTATTCTGGGCTCTGGCAATGCAAAGTCCCTCACAAGTGCTTCATATGTTAGATTGATGGTATTGTAAACGCGGGCCTCAGTGATGAGTCCTGGCACCTTTTCCAGGGGCACATGGATGGTGACGAGGGAGACCATCAACCGATCCCCAGCAAGCATCATCACATAAGCATCAGATCTTGTCAGGCTTGCTATCATTTGCGTATGCCCTTCAAATGCATAGCCGGCCCTGTTTAACATTGCCTTATTAATAGGGCAGGTAACTATCGCTGCAACTTCTCCGGCCATAGCGAAGCCCACTGCCTGCTCGATGCACAATCCTGCAACTCTGCCGCCCTCAACAGTTTCCCTGCCTGGCTCGAAAATCCCGCCACGCATACCTTCTGGAGCTAACACCAGGATTCGATCTGCCAGATGTTTGGCGTCGTGAGGCTCTTCAATCAGCTCGAATCTCCCGTCCCAGCCCACAGCCCGAGCAGCCTGGTGCAACACAGTGATCTCCCCCAATACCACTGGTATGAACTGCGAATTGTACCAGTCCTCTGAGAGTGCCTTTATAATTATCTCAGGGCCTACCCCCCCAGGATCTCCCATAGTAATCGCAATAACAGGCCAATCTTTTCTTATTTTATTACCCATTTTATCCATAGCTTATTGGTTTCACCTTCACCCTCCCTTGCTCCGGGAAGGCTTGTCTGTTAATTTTCCACTAACCTTGGCCATTGTGTCAATCTTAACAGCCCGAACGAGTTTAGGCCAATTTACCTTGACTCTTCGTGAATTTCTCCTATACTTGCCCGTAGCCGGTCCATTTATCATTTATAGCAAGGATTCCGATCTGTTAAGAAAACTGGGTCAAGATAGAAGCATGAAACTGCGCAAGCCCATACTTGATCAAATATCCACTTTAAAGAACCTGCCCACGCTTCCTCACATCCTTTTGAAGCTGATCAAGGCCTGTAATGAAACCAAGGGCAGCCTGAAGGAGATATCGCGAATAATCGAAAAGGACCCATCCCTCAGCAGCAAGATATTGAGACTTGTTAACTCTGCTTATTATGGGCTCCCCAGAAAAGTCAAGAAGATGGACAACGCTGTAACCCTACTGGGGACAACAGCTATAAAAAACGTGGCCATAAGCGCGTCGATCTATGAAGCATTCAAGGTGAAGGGGAACGGCTTTTTCAATCTCAAGCGATATTGGTGGCACTCCCTGAAAACAGCAGTCCTTGCCAAGCTGTTATCTGAAGGCCTTGATTATAGCTCGCCTGATGAGGCCTTTCTGGCAGGTCTCATGCACGATATCGGAAGATTGGTCCTGTGGGTGAATTTCAAAAAGCAGTACAGGGGCCTGCTTGAGCTGTATGGAAGGCGACCAGACTTGTTGCTCGCAGGAGAGATCCGTCTTGGCGCCACCCATTGCGAGGTGGGTGCTTGGCTGCTTGAAAGATGGAACCTGCCATCATTCATGGTGGATGCTGTGCTGTACCATCACGAACCGGTGGAAAGGATACGAGAGGCCCTTCCTCTGGTCCAGGTAATATATGCTGCAAACGCCCTATGCCAAGAACCTGCAGAAGAGGAACAAAGGGCCGAGGACCTCACTAAAGATTTGCTTGGGATCTCGGAATCTGAGCTGGATCGTATTAATTCCAGAGCGGACGATGAGCTTTCCGAGGTGGCAAAATCTCTGGATATAGAGATAGAGCCGCCCGCACAAAGAGCAGAGGCTGTCAGTGAAAAAGATGCGGAAAAGCACCGCCAGCTCGTGCGGGAGGTTCAGGATACCTCAGTGTTGCTTGGGACACTGATGAACCTGCTTGAGGCACCTGATGAAGCCTCTGCATTAAGGGAGATTTACCACGGCCTTCAAATACTTTTTGACTTACAGGAGATATTCATATTTCTTTATGACGAAGACAGGGGAGGGCTGGTTGGCGCAGAGCTAGGCGAAAATGAAAGATGGAAGATGGTCTCGGGGCTGTTTATACCGTCCCGAGTCGAAAAAAGTATATTGATAAGGGCCTTGCAATCTCACACACTGCGCGATTCTTTCAGCTCCCTTGGCGAGCCCAAAAGCGTGATCCTCGATGAGCAACTCATCCGCTTTATTGGAAAAGATGGGATACTCTGCATTCCATTATATTCTCACAATGAAAATGTTGGCGTTATCGTGGTAGGACTTGACAGCATAGAATTTACGCATCTATCGCAGCAGTTTGGGGTCCTTCAGATGTTCGCCCACCAGGCTGCGATGGCTTTGTGCGGATACAGGATGAAAAAGGCCCAACTCAAGACAATGCAAACAGAGCGGGTGGGCGCCTCATACGAAATGGCAAGAAAGGTAATTCACGAGATCAACAACCCTCTGAGCATTATCAAGAACTACTTAAAGATTCTTGCCATGAAACTCGCAGACAAAAAGATCGCTCAAGATGAAATCCGCATTATAAACGAAGAAATTGACAGGGTAAGTCAAATACTGAGGGACCTGCTGTCATTCTCTGAAACCAGCTCCCTGTCTGTTGAACCCGTGGATGTAAATTCAATCCTCTCTGACATGGTACGTCTCACAAAAGATCCCCTTTCCTCTGAGCACGCCATTTCCATTCATACTGATCTGGACCCAAGTCTGCCGCACATATTAGGAAGCAAGAATGGCCTTAAGCAGGTATTCATAAACATTATCAAAAATGCGGCAGAGGCACTCACTGAGGGCGGAAATATCTATATAAAGACTCGAAGGATTTCTCCCCAATTGGGTGACGGTGAAGTCCTCCCCGGCGCAGGCGCACAAGGATTTGCAGAGATAACTATAAGTGACGATGGACCTGGCATACCTCCTGAGATTCGCAGCAAAATATTCCAACCTTTTGCTTCCACGAAAGGTGGGGCCCATTCCGGCCTGGGCCTTTCCGTCGCCCATAATATTATCACAGCGCTCAATGGGACCATTATCTGCGAGAGCGAAGAGGGCAAAGGTACAACTTTTAGAATCTCACTGCCCTTTTATGGTAACCACACAAACTAAATAGTTGGAGGCAGTCATGTCAGCCAACCCAAAGATCCTGATTGTTGACGATGAGCCCCGGATGTGCGAGAGCCTTAAACTCCTGCTTGGTGGTCTGGGGTATGACATATCGACGGCTAACACAGGAAAAGAGGCTATGGCACTGATGGCCGATCAACAATTTGATTTGGCTCTTCTTGACATAGTGATCCCCGACATGGACGGCCACCAACTCATGGATCATATTGGTAGGACCACTCCAGAAACACTTGTGGTTGTAATAACGGGGCACGCGTCCTTGGACTCGGCAGTCAACGCACTACGCAGGGGGGCATACGATTACCTTAGGAAGCCTTTCGAGTACGAAGAACTCTTGAAGACTGTGCAAAATGCCCTCGATCAAAAACGGCTCAAGAGTGAAAAAGAGATAATCAACGGTAAACTTGAGGTCACAGAAGAGCGGTATCGCTACCTTGTAGAAAACTCCCCCGACATCATCTACACTCTGGACGCTGAGGGAAACTTCACCTTTATAAGCGACGCGGCGGAGCGCCTCTTGGGTTACAGGCCCGAGGAACTCATAGGCAAGCATTATACCGCCATTATACATGAAGAAGATCTGGAAAAGGCCAAATGGTTTTTCAATGAACGAAGGACCGGAGAAAGAGCAACCACAGGTATTGAACTGAGGCTTAAGGCCCGCGGAAAAGATGATAATTTCCTTACCTGTGATGTTCATCACCTCACAGTGGAACTGAAGTCCACTGGAATGTACGACAGGCCTGTGGACGACCCCCAAAAGAGATACCTCGGAACCCACGGTGTCGCACGAGACGTAAGCGACAGAAAGCGCCTTGAGGCCCAACTCCAACAGGCCCAAAAAATGGAGGCTATTGGAACCCTTGCAGGGGGTATTGCGCACGATTTCAACAATCTACTTATGGCCATTCAGGGATATACCTCATTGATGCTTTTAAATACTGACGCATCTCACCCTCACTATGAGAAGCTGAAAAATATTGAAAAGTATGTCCAAAGCGGAGCAGAGCTTACAAAACAATTATTGGGTTTTGCCAGAGGCGGAAAGTACGACGTCAAGCCCATTGACCTCAATGATCTCATGCATCAGACTTCGCAGATGTTCGGGCGGACAAAAAAAGAGATAGTCATCCACGAAGACTACGATAAAAAGCTCTGGGCGGTGGACGCGGATCAGGGTCAACTCGAACAAGTCCTGCTTAATCTGTATGTCAATGCCTGGCAGGCGATGCCAGGGGGTGGGGAGTTATTTCTGGAGACGAAAAATGTGACCCTCGATGAACTATCAATGCGTCCATATAACATCGCGCCCGGAAAATACGTCCAAATAAGGGTAACGGATACCGGGGTGGGCATGGACGAAAAAACCCAGCAGAGAATCTTCGAGCCCTTTTTTACCACCAAGAAAATGGGAAGAGGAACTGGCCTTGGCCTTGCATCGGTTTATGGCATCATAAAAAATCATAATGGCATTATCGAGGTCAAAAGCAAAAAGGGACAGGGTACTACCTTCGAAATTTATCTGCCCGCCTCCGAGAAAAGGCTAGAAGAGGCGGCTGCTGAGCCTGAAGAAATCGTCAAAGGACCGGGGACAATCCTGCTGGTTGATGATGAGGACATGATCATTGAAGTGGGCTCTGAGATTCTCAAGGCCTTGGGCTACCAGGTTTTTTCCGCAAAGAGCGGAAATGAGGCCCTGGAGATATATGAGAAAAACAAGGAAAATATAGATGTGGTGATCCTGGACATGATCATGCCGGGTATGAGTGGTGGAGAAACCTATGACAACCTGAAGGGCATAGATCCGGCTGTAAAGGTGCTTTTGTCAAGTGGATATAGCATAGACGGAGAGGCAAGCGAGATTCTGGCACGGGGCTGCAACGGGTTTATCCAAAAACCCTTCAACATAAAGGCCCTATCACAAAAACTCAGGGAGATCATGAACGGCGCTTGCACAGCCAACTAGCCCTACCGCAGCTTTGGAGTCATATCCGTTCTTTTTCAAGTATTTCATTTTCCCTCTGGGCTTACCGATGCCTTCATCGGCTCCGTGACCTCTCCCACCCGCAATTGCACTCTCTTTTCATTAAGGTAACTACGTCCATGGTCATAACTGCGATCAACATAGAAATTAAATGGATAAATTCTCTCTTGCGGGGATGTGAACAAGATGGCAGAATGCGAGCCGATCCTATTTTTCAGGTGAAACTCGAGGAACGAAGGTTTTTCAAGCAAGGCCTATCAAGAAGAATTGCGCTTTAATATGCCAGCGCGAATGCGCCTCGTAAATATGGCTGCTAAGGCAGATCGGACCTTGGACCCTGGGAGCTGAGATTTTATGGATAGTTCAATGCCAGGCGGAGAAAAAAGGGGCTTAAGCCGAAATGAT
The DNA here is from genome assembly GCA_964485655.1 of uncultured Desulfobacteraceae bacterium. Classification (GTDB taxonomy): domain Bacteria; phylum Desulfobacterota; class DSM-4660; order Desulfatiglandales; family Desulfatiglandaceae; genus B111-G9. The sequence continues at coordinate 28,249 of CAZAKC010000014.1, read as the reverse complement.
CTCTGGGTAAAAAGAGTTCCGGTGCAAATGCCCGCCCCCAGCCTTAAGGACAACACGGCGGATGCGGACAGACTCGCCCGGGCTGCCACAAAAGTCCTCGGGACCAGCAAGCTTTCCATTCCTTACTCTCTGCTGAGAAAAATACCAAAGACGATGAGAGAGCTTAACTACAATTGTGAGGTGGCGGCCTATGAAGATGATCATGGGTGGAAGCTTATAGATATTTTTCCCCCTCAGGGCTCAGCCACTGCCTACGGAATTGCCATGGACCTCGGCAGCTCCACTATCGTTATGCGACTTGTCAGTCTCAATACCGGTGATACCATCAAGGAAATCTCATTTCATAATCCCCAGGTGGAGGTGGGAGCCGATATACTTAGCCGTATCCATTATTCCAATCAGCCAGGAGGCCTTGAGCAACTGAGGACAATGCTGTTTACAGAGATCAATCACAGAATTAGGGCGATGTGTAAAGAATTGGATCTTGGATGCCATGAAATCGTAGCTTTTTGCGCTGCAGGCAATACCACTATGACCCACTTCTTTTTGGGTCTTGATCCTTACTGGATATGTAGAGAGCCCTATATCCCTGTTGTGAATAGACCTGAGATTATTGCCAATAATGATATAGGCCTTTGCATTAACCAGAGGGCGCCGGTTCTTGTGCTGCCCAATGTGGGAAGCTACTTCGGAGGAGACCTGATTGCTGGCATCCTTGCCTCAGGCATGAATCACTTGGAGGAAATCTGCTTGCTTGTTGACGTGGGAACTAATGCTGAAGTGGTACTGGGGAATCGAGACTGGTTGATGGGATGCGCAGGCGCTGCAGGGCCAGCCCTCGAAGGAGGCGTGGCCTCTATGGGCATGATGGCGGGTCCCGGCGTAATTGACAGGGTTTGGATTGACCCGGACAGCGGCGAAATTAAATATCATACCATTGATGATCTGCCACCTGTTGGGATTTGCGGATCAGGCCTAATCGATCTGGTAGCCCAACTATATCTCTGCGGAATGATTGACCTGAGGGGGAAATTTGTGCCTAAAAAATGCGGCGAACGATTGGTCGAAATTTATGGAATAAAGCACCTGGTCATAGTACCTGCTAAACAATCTGGCACTGGACAGCCTCTCACCCTTAGCCAGCCTGACATAGACTCTCTAATAAGATCAAAGGCTGCCATGTATACAATTCTAACCACCATTACAAAGACCGTTGAACTCTCTCTCAATGATATCTCCAAGTTCTTTATAGCTGGTACCTTTGGTTCCTACATCGACCCTCGCTCGGCTATTGTTCTTGGGATGATTCCTGATCTCCCCTTAGAGACCTTTGTGCCTTTGGGAAATACATCTTTGCAAGGGGCCACTCTTTCCTTGATCTCCCGCGAGGCAAGGAGGGAATCCCTTGAGATCAGAGACAAGATTACCTACCTGGAGCTTAACGTGAACCAGGAATTCATGAATCTCTTTAGTGCAGCAAAATTTATCCCTCACACAGACAAAGCACTATTCCCTTCAGTCAAGCAGCTTGGAAGCTGATTAGCTTCACGTTTCTCACCCTTGAGGCCTGGCTGTATTATGTCAGTATTCCCCCTCGAAATTTCTTGCTAAACACTAGTTATTGACAACACGTGTATCAGCCATTTAGAATGCCTCTAAGTTTACGCAAATAGAGTACTAACAGCTCAATATGCAGAACATTTGTGATATCGAGGCGATCGCCTCGATTTTTGTGGCGATCCGGGACCGGAAGGAAACCCGGTTAATAAAACAACCTTGAGGTGAAACATGAAGCAAAACAAGAGAGAGGGCAGTGGCTCTAAGAAGGCAAAAATTGCTTTGATTTTAGTGGTGATAATTGCTCTTGCAGTGTTTACCCTTGTGGATATGGCGATAAATTCTATCAAGCCCAAGCCGCTTAGCATCACCTATGAAAAAACTGTGAAAGGATCTGCCTTTGTCCGCACCAACCTAGCACTTATAAACCAGATGCTGCACAACTGGATGCCGAATGATATCTTCTGGCCCACGGTACTTTTGGATAACATGCCCAACTTCCAACTGGGAGAACTGGAAGTTGTTAGATACAATGTGAGGGTCTTGAGGGATAATCTCTCCCGAATGAGGACAACAGACAAGCTTGATCCCGCGGTGGAAAAGGCCTTTAATGCCCTTTCTAATGACCCTTTTAAATGGTGGTTTCCCTCGGCTGAGAGCAAGTGGAAACAAGCGTATAAGGATCTGGAAAAGTATCATGAGAATCTCCTATCAGGCAGCTCTTCATTTTATCCCAGGGCCGACAATCTGATAGAATTGCTCAGCCAGTACGCCTCCCTGATGGGTGGGGTTAATACTCGATTGATCCACGCCCCTCACGACATCCGGGAGGTTCTTGCCCTGGAAGCTGAAAAGGGCCAGGAAGCTTCCAAAGAGTTAGTCCAGGTAAATATCCCGTGGTACCGGGTTGACGATAACTTTTATTACGCACAGGGTGTAGCCTACGCACTTAATGAATCTTTTAAGGCCATTCGAGTTGACTTCATGAATGTGCTTGTAGATAAGAATTCTTTGATCCTCGTGGACAAGATACTCGAAGACCTGAGTAGATGCAATTTTGAACCCCTAATAGTGTTCAATGGAGACCCAGGGAGCATATTTGCCAACCATTCTCTCAATTTATCCAGCATCTTTAATGATGCCAGGCAAAAGGTAAACTCCCTGATAGTGGCCCTTAGGGAGGGATAATATAGGGCGATCTTATGCACGAAATGTCCATTGCCCAGAGCCTGCTGGATATAATAAAAGAAGAGATGGCAAAAAATGACGCAAAGGTCTTGCGATCAGTGCGTTTGCAAATAGGGCAGTTGACAGCAATCGTGCCTGAGTCTCTTTCTTTCTGCTTTGAAGTTATGACAGCAGGTACAGATCTGGAAGGAGCGAAGCTGATAATGGAAATAATACCCCTTGTGGGTCATTGCGAGAACTGCAAAAAAGAATTTCCTATTGAAAATTACGCTTTTGAATGCCCTTTTTGTCGCAGCACAGATATCAGGACCATCTCCGGAGAAGAACTGTCCATTGTAGAGATGGAAGTAGAGTAATGGAAGGAGGCAGTTTATGAAGATCTCGGTCGTAAAAAACATCCTGGAGGCAAACGAGCGAATCGCAAGGGAGAACAGGGTACTTTTCGATGAAAAAGGGCTAACTGTGATGAATCTGATGAGTTCTCCTGGTGCGGGAAAGACAACCCTGCTGGAAAAGACCATTGATGCCCTGAAAGACAAACTCCATCTTGGGGTAATTGAAGGTGACATACAGTCATCCCAGGACGCAGAGAGAATAGCCAACAAAGGTATCCCAGTGGTTCAGATCAATACCGGTGGGGCGTGCCATCTTGATGGAAATATGATCAGGGATACTTTTGGGGAGTTTGATTTTGATAATCTTGATCTTCTTGTGGTGGAAAACGTGGGGAACCTGGTCTGCCCTGCGGAGTTCAAGGTGGGAGAAGATTTCAAAGCTATGATCCTCAGTGTTACAGAGGGTGATGATAAGCCTTCCAAGTATCCTCTGATGTTTCATGAATCGAGCGTGTTGCTCGTTAATAAGATCGACCTTTTACCCTACGTGGACTGCAGCATTTCCAAGATCAAGGAAGAGGCACTCAAGATAAACCCGCAGTTGATCATCTTCGAGATTTCTTGCAAGACCGGGGAAGGCCTGGATAATTGGTTTGCGTGGCTCGAAGACTTTGTCCAGCGTAGAAAAGCTTCTTTTTCTGCTAATGCTTAGGCGGTCCAGAGGAGCCATAAAGGGAATCGTGCAGGGTGTGGGGTTCAGGCCCTTTGTATATCAATTGGCCCGGCGATTTAACCTGAACGGTTATGTAAGCAATACACCCTCTGGCGTTATACTCGAAGTGGAGGGCCAGGACACGCAAATTGAGCAATTCCGCAAAGCCCTGCTCTCCAGCCCTCCTCCCTTGGCCCATATTGCCTCAGCACAATGGACTGAGTTACCTCCCCTCAAAGAACGCGGCTTCGTCATAAGAAAGAGCCAAATGGGTGAAGAGCGATCAGCGCTTATATCACCCGACGTGTGCATATGTAAGGATTGTCTGAGAGAACTTTTTGACCCCGCCGATAGACGCTATCGTTACCCGTTCATAAATTGCACAAATTGCGGCCCCAGGTACACGATCATTCAGGACATTCCATATGATCGAGCCACCACAACTATGAAAGCTTTCCAGATGTGCGATATCTGCCGCAGCGAGTATGAAGATCCCTCAAATAGAAGATTCCATGCCCAACCAAACGCTTGCTGGCAGTGCGGGCCCCTTGTGGCCCTTCACGATGCTGAGGGTAACAAAATCCATAGCTCCGATCCTATACTCAAGGCGATCTCGCTGCTCGAGCAGGGAAAAATTCTGGCCATAAAGGGACTGGGAGGGTTTCACTTGGCTGTGGATGCTGCCAATCACAAGGCCGTGGTGAGATTGAGGCGAAGGAAGCACAGAGAGGAAAAAGCGCTAGCAATAATGGTAAAGGATCTGGAGACTGCCCGCGCTCTAGCCCATATTTCTCCCCACGAGGCCGAACTGCTCAGCTCAATCCAGAGGCCCATAGTTTTACTCAGGAAAAAGCGTTTTCACGGCTTGTCCCCTCAGGTTGCCCCAAGAAATAAGTATTTCGGCATTATGCTGCCCTACACTCCGCTCCACTACCTCCTGATGGAGGGCAAATACAGGGCCCTGGTTATGACAAGTGGGAATATGACCGAAGAGCCCATCAACATCGACAATGATGCTGCCTTTCATAATTTAAGAGGCATTGCCGATTTCTTCTTGGTCCACAACAGAGATATCTATTTGAGGAGTGATGATTCCGTCCTTCGGGTTATTGGTGGAACTCCGCGTCACATAAGGCGTTCGCGGGGCTATGTCCCCGTGCCAATATTTGTCCCTGAAAGTATTAGCCCCCTGGTACCTACCTTGGCCGTTGGCGCAGAGCTTAAGAACACGGTATGCCTTACCAAAGAAAACAGGGCTTTTCTCAGTCAACATATAGGAGATATGGAAAATTTGGAAACGTACAACTTCTTCAAACTCACAATAAGGCACTTGCAAAAGATACTGGAAATCGACCCTGAAGTCATAGCCCATGACATGCATCCTGACTATCTGAGCACAAGATTCGCTGTGCAACACTCGACTCTGCCCACAATAGCTGTGCAGCACCACCACGCTCATATTGTAAGCTGTATGGCGGACAATGGGATCACAGAGCCCGTGCTGGGTATGGCTATGGACGGCACAGGCCTGGGTGATGATGGGAAGATCTGGGGATGTGAAATTCTGCTTTCAGACCTTATCAGTTACAGAAGAGTCGCCCATCTCGAATATATTCCCCAGCCAGGCGGGGACATGGCGGCAAAACAACCCTGGCGAATGGCATTAATATACCTGTACAAAGCATTTGGCCAAGACCTTTTCGACCTGCCAATACCATTCATCTCCAGAATAGACCCTCAACAGTCCCCCATCATTATTAAGATGGCCCAAAAGGGTATGAATTCACCTCTTACCTCCAGTTGCGGGCGATTATTTGATGCAGTGTCCTCTTTGTTGGGCCTGCGAGATAAGATAGCTTACGAAGGACAGGCTGCTATTGAGCTTGAGATGAGTCAAACAGGCGAAGACAAAATCGCATATCCCGTGTCCTTCAGAAAGGAAAATGGGTTAAGGATAATGGAGACCTCGCCGATTATCCGTGGAATTGTTCATGACATTATGGCAGGGAAAAGCCGGGGAACAATAAGTCGCCGGTTCCACAACACGCTCATTGAGCTTTTGGCGGAAGTCGCTCTGGATATTAAAGATGAAACAGGGATAATCACCGTAGTCATGAGCGGTGGTAGCTTTCAGAATGCAACCCTCCTGGTAGGGCTTACCCAGGCCCTTGAACATAGGGGATTCAGAGTGTATTCTCACACCCTGGTTCCCACCAATGACGGTGGCATCTCGCTAGGCCAGGCAACCTACGCGAGTCTCAAAGCTGCCAGTAACCAGGGTGCGTTTGAATGAGGCTGACATGAAATATATAGACGAATACAGAGACGGGGAATTGGCCAAAGTATTGGTTAAGGCTATTAAACAAACGGTCACCAGGCCTATTCGCCTTATGGAGATATGCGGCACCCACACTATGGCGATATTCAAGCACGGCATCAGGAGCCTTATAGGCAATGAAATCCAGTTGATATCCGGACCAGGCTGTCCTGTATGTGTAACCGCTATTGAGGAGGTAGACAGGGCCGTCAAGCTCGCGCGTATGCCTGGGGCTATTGTCGTCAGCTTTGGGGATATGCTACGTGTGCCAGGAACTGATTCTTCACTCCAAGCAGAAAAAGCAAGGGATGCGGATGTGCGAATTGTGTATTCCACTTTTGACGCCTTGAAGATAGCTAGAGACAACCCTGATAAGAGTGTCACTTTCCTTGGTATAGGTTTTGAAACCACAGCGCCGACGGTAGCCGCTGCAATAAAGGCAGCACATGAGACGGGCACAAAAAATTTCTATGTCCTCTCAGCCCACAAGCTGCTGCCTCCAGCCATGCATGCCCTGCTGCAAAGTGGCGATCTTCATGTGGATGGGTTTATATGCCCAGGCCATGTAACAACAATAATAGGAACCTCAGCTTACAAAGAAATAGCCAGGAAATATGGGACTCCGTGTGTGGTGGTTGGGTTCGAGCCGGTGGACATCCTCCAAGGCATCTTCATGCTTGTTAAACAGCTCTCTGAGGGGCGCGCAGAGGTGGAAATACAGTACAGTCGGGGTGTAAAATCATCGGGAAATCGCGAGGCTCTGAAAATCATGAATGAAGTTTTCGAGCCATGTGACGCGCCATGGCGGGGTTTGGGCATGATCCCCGGCAGCGGTCTGTCAATACGCCCCTACTATGATCTTCATGATGCTACAAAGCGATTCGATTTAGAGGTCCCACCCTCAAAGGACCCTCCAGGGTGCCGTTGCGCAGAAATCCTGAGGGGGGCAGCCATTCCGCCAGAGTGCAAACTCTTTCGTTCGCGCTGTACCCCAAAGACCCCGATAGGACCCTGCATGGTCTCCAGCGAGGGAACCTGTGCTGCGTATTTCAAATATCATATAGATTGAGATGTTGACCAACCTCACACTTGGCACCTTGCCGCAGAAATCCCTTAAGGTCCTCAGGCCTCCTTCTTCCACCAGGCCTATCATATGGCTTGTTGAAGATAATGGCAGGCTGCTTGTTGTAAAGGATTTTAGCAGAAATGGTCGGCTTTACAGGAATCTGTTCGGCCGATTCCTGATCTGGCGCGAGGCAAAGGCCTATAGGAAGCTCCGTGGCCTCCAGGGCGTCCCCACCTGCTACGGCGTGCTGAATGGGCTAGCAATAGCCCTTGAATTTATAGAAGGTAAAACTGTAAAACAGGCGGAGAAAGAGGAAGGATTGCCACCTGGGTTTTTTGATAAGCTGAAGGCCCTTATCGACTCATTCCATCAGAGAGGCATAGCTCATTGTGATCTCAAAAAGACGCCCAATATCATGGTTTCCTCCCAAGGCACTCCCTACGTCCTTGACTGGGCCGCGGCGATATCTGCAACAGAATTCAAACCTTATCCCTTGAACAAGGTATATACCCGGCTGCTCAAAGATGACTATATGGCACTAATTAAGATGAAACTCCGCTACATACCTGAACAGGTAACACCTGGTGAAAGGGCCACGTATGAGAAAAGATCAGCGGCAGAGAGGCTGATTAGGGCTGTGAGAGATAAGCTGAGGCACTGGTTGAAGCGCATAGCCTGATTTTTCACTTCACATTTTCTTCCTCACATATTGCCTTTTCCCCTTTATCAGTGGGAGTCACCAGAATCTTCTGGGCAATGCCCCTTCCTAGTGCCAACCTGGTACAGTCATGAGCGAGGATCAGTCTTCCCTTACCATCGTTACTGATTATTTCCACCAGATCACCCCGTCTCAATCCCAGTGCGGCCAGGCGTCCCCTAGCCGTTACCCCGCCTGCTACCTCTCTGATAACAACCCGCTCGCCGGTTTTTGCCATGGCAAGGGGCATGAGGGGTTTTCGTTTTGCTATGCAATCAGAGCACAGGCCGTATATTTCCATCTTATGCTGAAGCATTTGGAATCCGTATCTGGAAGCAATCTGAGCCTGAAGTTGCTCGATCTCGGGGTCCTGAAATTCTAGGATCTTTCCACACTTGGTGCAAATAAGGTGGTCGTGGTGTCGGCCGAGGTGTCTGTGCTCATAGCGTATGGGTTGATCCTCGAACTTCTTTTTCTGAGCAAACCCTAATTCCACCATTCTGTTCAGGGTCTGCCTCACGAAGTCAGGGTCGTAATCGTATCCCCGATCCCGCAATATATTCATCAGGTCATCAAAGGTTATGTGTTTCTCTGTACTCAGGAATGCATCTATAATATTGAGCCTCTCATCAAGCCTCTCAGTTCCGTCTGATTCTAACAAAAACCGAAAATTGGCCTTTTCTTCCTGGTTATTAATACCCCGTAGGTCTTTACTACTCATGTGCCTACACTTCCTCTAAACAATAATCAATTATTCCCACAAGACAAAGAACCACCAATGCATAATATTTCATACCATATTAATAAACATTCGGCCAGTTCTTTCAGCTCTTTTCGTAGAAGTATCCCACAAATCCCTTTACTGCATTTGCCATAAAGTTTAGCTCACGGGCCTTTACTTCCGGCGCCATGGTCTTGAATGCAGCAAGGTTTTGATCCTCCTCCAACAATCTTCTTACACACCGCTCAACCAAATCATCCCCTCCTCTGTTCATCTCCCTCTCTATCAGTTCTGCCCAAAAATGGACTTGCTCCTTGAACCGGTCGAGCATTTGATGCGAGCTGGCAGCCGACCCAAAATGTGCATAGCAAATCTGCTGGTCACGTAGCTTTCGGAGCCTTTCTATACTGGATATGAACACTTCGAGAAAAAACCTAGGAGGGGTTGCCGGTCTCAAATAATCCGTGTCTCCCGCGATGAAATAATTTCCTGCAGCCTCCCCCGCAAACAGTTTATTATTATACTCATAAGATAGGTGATGAGGTGCATGGCCAGGAGTTTCGACTATGCCAAGACCATCAACACGACACTCCGAATGGGCTATGAGCCTGCTTCGCTCCACAGGCAAAGGTCGCCCGTATGTTTCAGCCACCTCTCCCAAAACCTTCAGGCTCCCCTTCCATAGCTTATCCGGCTCCACTACGTGTACTAACGCCCTTTCGTGGCAGATTGCCTTTGCAGCGGGATATCTAGCTAATAGGGGCCCCAAGGCCCCCGCATGGTCAATATGTATGTGGGTTATCAATATGTAGTCAAGGCGAAATATTTTTCGGGCCTCCAGTTCCGAAATCAATTGTTGGGCAGTATTGGCAGGCCCTACATCCACTACCATAGTGTGTTCCCCTTGAATCAGCCATGATCCTATAAAGGGGTCAAAACCTGGCCACCCTTGTCTAATTTCAATAAGGGAAATCTGATCCATTTCTGTTTCTGTCCTTTCCTAGTATCTCTTACGGTCTGTATAAATCATGTCTCACCATTCCGCCACAGTGAGATCTTTAATTTTTATCACAGAATCTTGCATCGTACAGCAACTTTATCTCCAACATCTAGAAAGTATAACGCGGAAACTGTATCAAGTGATCTCGATATTTGGATTATTGGTGTCCAAGTCCACGGTTATTTTAATTTAATATTTGCCCGCTAAGACCGATATTAACCTTGAAAGGCGCGGATCACGGGTTAATCTTTTCTGACACTCAGGCCCTCTGGCTCAGTTTCGGGGAAGAAAAGGGACCTGCCGGGCCGAAATATCATTTCAGAAAGATGAGAAGGTAACCGTCAGGCCAAAAAACATGGCACCTAGAATAATTCAGCGCATCCTGCTTGTTGACGACGAAGACTTTATTCTCGCCAGCACAAAAAGGCTTTTAGAAAAAAGCGGCTATATATGCAAAACAGCAGGCACAGGAAAAGAGGCCTTGGAACTGCTGCAAAAGGGAAAATTTGACCTCGTAATCTCAGATATAAATATGCCAGAAATGAGTGGCCTTGAACTTATGCAGAAAGCCAAAGAGATGTTCCCAGATCTCGAATTTATCATAACCACCGGTCACATTGGAGAGTACAGTTTTGGTGATATAATCGAAAAGGGTGCCGCGGACTTCATCAGCAAACCCTTTGAAATTCGCGAACTTAATGCCAAGATAGGTCGAATAGAGAGAGAGCAGCGCATCCTCAGGGAACTGCAAGATACAAACGATCAACTCGAAGCCGCTATAGAGAGGGCCAATCAGATGGCTGTTAAGGCCGAACTGGCAAGCCTGGCAAAAAGTGAGTTCCTCGCAAATATGAGCCATGAAATCCGAACACCTCTCAATGGAGTCATCGGGTTTACTGATATGCTTCTCGATACAAACCTAACCGAAGAGCAAGAAGATTATGCCAAAACCATTAAGCGAAGTGGTGAGGCGCTGCTCTCCCTAATTAATGACATTCTGGACTTCTCCAAGATTGAGGCAGGTCAAATGGATCTGGAGGAAATTGATTTTGACCCTGAAGTCCTCTGCTTTGATGTATGTGACTTGGTCAAGCCCCGAATCTCCGGGCGCCCTGTGGAGCTGCTATGCAGAATCGGTAGTTATGTACCGGCAAAGATTAAAGGAGATCCACATCGTTTTAGACAGGTCCTCATAAACCTCCTTGGCAATGCAGTAAAATTCACCGAATCAGGAGAGATTGAGTTATCCCTTGATGTGGATGAGGACAATGAAGAGAGGGTAAAATTGCATGCAAGGGTAAGGGACACGGGAATCGGGATTCCTCGAGACAAGCTCTCTCTTATATTTGAGCCCTTTCAGCAAGCTGATGGCTCTACCACCAGGAAATACGGAGGAACGGGTCTTGGGCTGGTAATTTGCAAGAAAATTGCGAGCCTTATGGATGGAGACGTTTGGGCGGAGAGCAAACCAGGCAAAGGTAGCATATTTCATTTTGTCGCTTGGGTGGGGAAACCTGAGACTGAGGAGATGGGGAAAATCATTCCGGTTTCGCTATCGGGCAAGCGAGTCCTTTTGGTGGACGATAACCGAACGAATCTTGATATACTCACACATGATCTCCAAAAGGCGGGAATGAGAACCCTTGCCTTGGATAAATCAGAGCAAGTGCTTCCAGCCCTGGAAGCTGCCTGGGAACAAAATGACCCATTCCATCTTTGTATAATGGACATAAAAATGCCTGGAATGACAGGCTATGAACTCGCCAGACTTATCAGAGCCAGCTCAAAACCCTTCCGCGAGATCCCTTTATTGGCTTTCTCCTCCTCAGTGGCAGGAGGTGCAAAATCTTGCAAGGATGCAGGCTTTGACGGATTTCTCACAAAGCCTGTGCGGCGTCAAAAACTCCTCAGAATGGCAGCCAGTCTCGTAGGAGCCCCTGGAAAGGACAGTGCAGGCCCTGGGAACAATAGAGACAAGATAATGACCCAGTACTCGGTGCAGGAAGACCTTAAGCGTTCAATACATATCCTTTTGGCCGAGGACAATCCTGTAAACCAAAAATTGGCGAAACTGATGCTGACCAAGGCTGGGTACCAGGTCGATGTGGCTAACAATGGCAAAGAGGTACTCAAAAAGCTTGAACAATACCCTAACAGGTACAATCTCATTTTCATGGACGTCCAAATGCCTGAGATGGATGGGATCACGGCCACCAAAGCAATCCGTCGCAAGGAGGCCAAAAAAGCAGCTCAGTCCAATGGCCGCATCCCCATCGTGGCAATGACTGCAAATGCCATGAAGGGCGACCGGGAGCAATGCTTGGATGCTGGCATGGATGATTTTATCACCAAACCTATTAGGAGGGAAGTGGTCTTTGAGATGGTAAACAAATGGGTGATGAACAAGGAGGCATCATGAACATAGAACAATTATCATCAAATCTCGGCCTGGAAAAGGAAGATTACCTCGAACTGGTTGAGTTACTTATTGCTAGTGGAGAAGAGGACATCAACCGTCTGAAAGAAGCTGTGGCCATCAATGACCCCGATGGGGCAGCAAAGGCTGCCCATTCATTGAAAGGGGCAGCAGCCAATCTCGGACTAACTGATCTGTCTGAAATAGCCAGGCAAGCCGAAATGCAGGCGAGAGAAGGAGTACTGGCAGGAGTCGAGGAAAAGATAGAAGCTCTTCAGACTAAGCTCAATGAAGTAGCTGCCATAGCTTCTTAAATCGGTCACTGGTTTCTTACCATCATGGAAGCTGGGTTTATCTGACGACACATTCGTCACCAGAGACAAAGAACGCAGTATGAGGAAAGCAGACCCGTGGAAAACTCTTATCCCATACTGATTGTCGAAGACAATCCGGTGTCCCGCAAATTGCTGGAGAAGACCCTCAAAAAGTGTGGCTATACCGTGGTGTCGGCATCAACGGGGGAAGAGGCGCTAAAAAAACTCCAGGAAGATTTCTTCCCTATAGTGATCACGGATTGGATGATGCCCGGTATGGATGGCCTACAGCTCTGCAGAGAGATTAGGACAATGGATCTTCCGGGATATGTATTCATCATACTGCTTACAGCCAAAGACACCAAGGAAGACTTAATAGAGGGCCTTGAGGCGGGAGCTGATGATTACCTGACTAAACCTGTCAATTTTCCCGAGCTAAAGGCGAGACTCAAATCTGGAATTCGTATCCTTGAGTTGGAGAGATCTCTCAAAAAGGCTAATGAGGAAATCAGATTACTCTCTATCACCGACTCACTCACCGGCTGCTATAACAGGCACTTTTTAATGGAGCGTCTCAGACATGAGATTAAAAGGGCAAGACGATATAATCATGCCCTTGCAGTAATCATGTGCGATATTGATCATTTCAAGAAGGTCAATGACCTCTACGGGCATCAAGTCGGAGACCTTGTACTTAAGTCCTTTTCTAAGACCATCTCATCTGCAATACGAAAAGATGTGGACTGGGTAGCTAGATACGGAGGCGAGGAATTCCTTGTGGTTTTGCCTGAAACCACCTGGCAAGGGGCAATGGCGCTTGCCGAAAGGCTTAGGCGCCTGGTGGCTGAAGTCAAAACTGCAACTCCTCATGGGGACATACAGATTACCGCGAGCTTTGGCGTTGCAGGTTTCGACAGATCAGTCCCGGACGAATGTGTAAGCTTGGAACAGTTGATCAATGCAGCAGACACTTATATGTATCTGGCAAAGCAGGAAGGTAGGGACAGGGTAAAAGGCGGGACCCTGTGCGAAGTGCTCTCTCAGGCCGAAACCCTCCAGAAAACAGTGTGGTGTAATTTGTAGAATAAGTTGAGCCACCCTGCGCCGGCCATTTAAGTGTCGGGCTAAAGCACTTCATAGCCTATCCCCATGAGAAAGCAGCCTGGATCCGCGTTGTGAAACTACGTTCTCGTACAATTTTTTTGCCTTGTATGAACTTCTAACCAGAGGCCCACTTGCCACCGCCTTGAACCCCATAGAAAGAGCCTTCTGAGCCCACCCATCAAATTCCTCAGGCCTGACATACTGCTGAACACGGATATGTTTGGGAGATGGCTGAAGATATTGTCCCAAGGTCACTATATCACAACCTGCTTCAAGAAGATCCTGCAGAACTTTCTCTACCTCGTAATCTTTTTCTCCCAATCCAAGCATCAATCCAGATTTTGTCACGATGTGCTTTCCGGCCGCTTTGACCCTGACAAGGAGTTCAAGAGATCTCTCGTAGTCTGCCTTAGGTCTTACATCACGATAAAGTCGGGGAACAGTCTCCACATTATGATTCAGTACATGCGGACTCGCAGCAGCTACCTTACCAATAGCCTCTTTATCACCTTGAAAATCCGGCACCAACACTTCGATCCCCGCGTGAGGTAGAGTTTTTCTTATCTCTTTAACCACCTGATAGAATTGCTCTGCCCCGCCGTCGGGCAAGTCGTCGCGAGTAACAGATGTTATTACCACATACTCAAGGCCCATTGTAAGCGCAGCCTTTGCCACTCTGGCAGGCTCATCGGGGTCAGGTGGCACGGGGGTGCCGTTTTTAACAGCGCAAAACCGGCAGTTGCGCGTGCATCGCTCTCCGAGTATCAAGAAGGTTGCAGTGCCTTCTGAAAAGCATTTTCCCCTGTTGGGGCAAAGCGCTTCCTCACACACCGTATAAAGCCCTGCCTCGGTGAGAAAAGCCCGTGTCTTGCCAAATACAGGCCCACTGGGCAGCCGTATCCTGAGCCAGTCTGGCTTTCTGTTTCTACTCGCCGCCCGTCTCCGGTAAAGTACACTGGGACTCACATGCTTCAGCCTAATGGAAAAGACTTCTTCGAAATGCCGGGACATGGAAGCGCGGGCCTCCTTCATATCAACCATTCGACCCGATTCGATTGAAATACTGGTCATCATAGTACCCTGAAGCCCACAGGGGTTTATCCACGAAAAGGGCTTCAGGGAATTACGTATGTTTAGAGCGAGGCCGTGGTACGAAATTCCATGCCTTATGGCTACACCTATGCTCCCCAACTTTTTGGGCCCCACCCATGCCCCTCTGTTCTTGGGATTGCGCTTGGCACGGACGCCGAAATCCGCAGCAATCCGAATCATCACCTCCTCAAGCCTTTCCACAAACTCTACAACCCCTAGAGCGGCCCGCCTTAGATCAAATATCGGATACGCCACTAGCTGCCCAGGGCCATGGTATGTAATATCTCCCCCTCTTTCCACATGGACTAGATCGATCCCTTTGTCCACAAGGAACTCTTCTGGTATCAAGAGATTGTCCCTGTTGCCTCTCCTACCAAGGGTAAAGACCGGCTCATGCTCCAAAAGAAGAATCACGTCCTCCTCCAGATGGCTTTGTACCTTTGCTTCAACAACTTCCTTTTGAAGCCGCCAGATATCCCGGTAGGGTGAAATTTCGAGGGACACACACAGGCAGTTCCGTTGTCTTGCCTTTGGATTGGACTCTGTCATCCTGCCAAGCATGGCTTCCTCGCAGCCCTCACCTCGTCAAGTCTTCTGACCTTCGTATTGTGCGGAGCATCGTGAAGGAGTTGAGGATCTTGTTCGGCCTCTTTCACAATGGCCTTGAGGGACTCTATGAACCCATCAATCTCTTCCTTACATTCGGTTTCTGTGGGCTCGATCATTATTGCTCCATTGACGACTAAGGGAAAATAAATGGTGGGAGGATGATACCCGTAATCGATCAATCGTTTGGCCATGTCCAGCGTACTTACCTTATAAGCTCTCTGCAACTTGTCTGAAAAAACACACTCGTGCATACACGGCCTGTCATAGGGCAAATGCAGAGCCTCTCTAAGGCTTTCTCTAATATAGTTGGCATTGAGGACAGCAAGTTCACTCGCCTTTTTCAGTCCTACGGCGCCCATAGTTAAGATATAGGAGTAGGCCTTGATCATCACACCGAAATTACCATAAAAAGAGTGAAGCCTTCCAATCGACTCTGGATAGTCTTCGCTCAACTCGAAACATCCATTGTCTTCCACGATCCTAGGGACAGGTAGAAAACGCTCCAGGTGGCCTTTTACGCATACAGGGCCAGAACCCGGCCCTCCACCGCCATGGGGTGTAGAAAACGTCTTGTGAAGATTCAGATGAAGTATATCTACGCCCATGGCACCTATATCCACTGTCCCCATGATAGCATTCATATTGGCTCCGTCGCAATAGACCTGCCCTCCCTTTGAGTGGACAATGTCTGCGATCTGGCGTATGTTTTCCTCGAAAAGTCCCAAGGTGTTGGGATTGGTGAGCATAATCCCGGCTGTGTGGTCATCCATCAAATCCTCCACTACCTCGGACCCTATTATTCCATCCTCTCCGGACCTTATGACAACTGGCCTGAATCCACAGAGTGCCGCGCTAGCAGGATTCGTCCCATGAGCTGTATCGGGAATAAGGATTTTTGCCCTATGCTCTCCTTTGCTCTTGAGGTATGCATGGATAAGCAGCATGCCTGTGAGCTCCCCGTGGGCCCCTGCAGCAGGCTGCAATGTGACAGCGTCCATACCAGTGATTTCTGCAAGCATGCCCTGTAACTCATACATCAATCGCAAGGCACCCTGGCTCAGGGAACCAGGCAAAAGAGGATGTGCCTCTGAGAAACCCGTTAATGCCGCCATGGTTTCATTTACTTTGGGATTGTATTTCATGGTACAAGAGCCCAGGGGATACAGCCCAGTGTCCACACCGAAATTCCACTGGGAAAGTCGGGTATAGTGGCGGACAACGTCAATCTCGCTAAGGTCTGGGAGCTCAATCTCACTCCTCTGAAACTCCTCCCCCACATGGCGACGGGGCACATCCTGGCGGGGCAGAGAGAACCCTTCCCTGCCTTTTCTCCCCTTCTCCCATAGCAGAGACTCATTCAATACCAGGCCCTTTGTGCCTGGCACTTCATTGCTTTTCATGCCAACTCCCCTATCAAACGATCAATATCCTCTTTTGATTTTGTCTCAGTAACACACAGCAGGAAATAGCCCTTTAATTCTGAGTAATAACGCTCAAGGGGTAAACCAGGTACAATTCCCCTCCTAATCAACTCCTCGTACCTCCCAACGGGCATATCCAGCTTTGCCACAAACTCGTTGAAAGTGGGGGCTGAAAAGGGTATCTTGATTCCTGAATCCAACAAGCCCGATTTTAGATATTCACACTTGTCATGATTTAGTTGGGCCAGCCCGCGTAAACCGCTGCCTCCTAGTGAAGCCAAATACACGGCTGCGGTTATTGCGCACAGATTATTGTTGGTGCAGATATTTGAAGTGGCCTTTTCCCTGCGAATGTGCTGCTCGCGCGTGGCCAGAGTCAGCACAAAGCCCATCTTTCCATCCATATCTACTGTCTTTCCCACGAGACGCCCTGGCATATTGCGCACGTACTTCAGCCTCGTACAGAATATTCCCAGTGCAGGACCCCCGTATGACTGAGAGACACCAAGGCTCTGTCCCTCACCGCAGACGACGTCCGCACCATAAGCTCCAGGGGCCTTTAACAGTCCGTAGGCCAAGGGCTCTGTGAATGAGCAGACCAACAAGGCATCCTTGTTCTGGCACCACTGAGCAAAGGCTTGCAGATCCTCAATGCAGCCGAAAAAATTGGGAGATTGAATAACTACTGCACCAAGGCCATCAACCTCTGACAGTCCATCCAGCAATGTTCTCCCATTTTCTCCATAGTGCAGTTCAACCACCTCCAAATCGGTCGGTCTGAGGTATGTGTCTAAGACCTGCCTGTAGTGTGGGTGGACCAGGTTCGATACCGCAACCCTTTTCTTTTTCTTATTCACTCTGAAGGCCATAAGCACTGCTTCAGTCAGAGCAGTGGCCCCATCATAAAGCGAAGCATTGCTTACTTCCATCTCGAAGAGCCTGCTCATCAAAGTTTGGTATTCATAGATGGCCTGAAGTGTCCCCTGGCTTATCTCCGGCTGATACGGTGTGTACGAAGTGAGAAACTCAGAGCGCTGAATTAGGTAACGTATGGCCTCTGGTATGTAGTGGTCATAACTGCCAGCACCCAAAAATATTTGCTTTCTTAAAGAGTATGAAGGCATCTGATCTGCGAGAGCTATCATGTGCTCCTTAAGCTCCCATTCGGTCATCGGCTCAGGAAGCTGCATCGGAACATTGCGTCTGCAGGCCTGAGGTATTGAGGAAAACAGCTCCTCCAGGCTGCCCACTCCAATGACTTCCAGCATTTCTTTAATGTCCTGTTGCGTATGGGGAAGGTATCTCATTTATTCGAGCCCTTTCAGCATATCCTCGTATTGTTGAGCATTCATCAGATCGTCAAGTTCATTAAGGTTGACTGGCCGAACTTTTATCATCCAGCCCTTGCCGTAAGGATCCTGGTTCACAAACTGAGGGGATTCATCCAGCTCCCCATTCACCTCCACCACCTCACCCCCGATGGGGCTGTAAAGCTCGGCCACCGCCTTTACCGACTCAACAGTACCGAACTCACCTCCCTTTGAAAGGCTGTCACCAACTTCCGGTAGTTCCACAAATACTATATCTCCTAGTTGGTCCTGCGCGTAATCCGTCACGCCGCATGTCACCAGATCTCCTTCGGGCCGTGCCCATTCATGGTCTTTTGTATACCTAAGATCCTCCGGAATAATTAGCTCTTCCAATTCCTTCATATCCAAACCTCCATCGCTTCGATATCAATAAAAACGATAGTCCCTTTGTACCCAGCATCTTACAACCTAAGCCCTGCACGTTTTTTACAAAATATACGGCACTTTCAAATTATAGCTCTTATATACCACAAAGGTTTCCACAGACTGGACATCTTTTATTCTCGAGACCTCCTCAGTATAAAACTCAAGAAGCCCGAATTGCTCATTCAGTAATACGATTAATATAAGGTCATATCTCCCTGTCACTACGCTGACCGAGACAACACCCTTCAGTTTGCTGAACTCTTCACCTTTTTTTACCAGATCCATAGTCTTAAGCTTTACCCCCACTAAAACAACCCTGTGCCTGGGTACTGCCTCTGGATCCACCAGCCCTGCTATCTCCAATATCCCTTCCTCGATAAGCCTAGCCACCCTGGCCCTCACAGTATTCTCAGCCACACCCAAGACCTTTGCGATACTCTTGAACGAACGCCTTCCCTCCCTGAGCAATTTAATTATGGCAATGTTTGTTTCGTCTATCTTCATAATCCCGCTTTCTGCCCGGAACAGTGGGGGTATACCTACGGCTTAATCTGCCCTATTTTGCATTTAATGTCAATATTTTTCTGCATTACTGCTTTATCCGCAGTTTTATAATCTTTTCTTGCAGAAAAGTATAATATCTGGTACGATGATCCAAGCGGAAATCGAGGTCATTGAAATAGGTCGAGCATATCCGAACAAGGAGGTTCTTCACAATGGGTGATTTAAGGCAAACCCCCCTGTACGACAGGCACGTGTCTCTGGGCGCAAAGATGGTGGACTTTGCTGGTTGGGCCATGCCCATCCAGTACCCTACTGGCATTGTCACTGAGCACCTATTCACCCGCCGGAAAGCAGGCCTGTTTGATGTGTCCCACATGGGCCGACTTCTTTTCAAAGGGCACGGGGCACTTAATTTCCTCCAATATGTACTCACCAATAATGCAAGAGCCTTAGGGGCCCAGTGGACTGCTGCACAATACACTATATTGCCTACCGAGACAGGGGGGGCCGTGGATGATGCCTTTCTTTACCATTTCAACAGTGATGAGTATCTCCTGGTAGTAAACGCCTCGAACCTGGGCCCAGACAAGCAATACCTTGAGTCCCATCTACCCCGGTTCAACAATGTGATCATGGAAGACTGCACTGAGTCTATGGCGATGCTGTCCCTGCAAGGCCCTTTATCCCGCAAGATACTGGAAGATCTAGTCGAGGAAGGTGAAATGCCGGAGCCTTTCAAGAACGCGGCTTCAATTATCCGCATTTCAGGCACCAGAGTCATGGTATCACGGACCGGGTATACGGGAGAGCCACTGGGTTTTGAGCTTTTCGTGGAGCAGCACAGGGTAGGTGAGGTGTGGGATGCCATTATTGAAAAAGGCGCCGCCCCTATTGGCCTGGGGGCCAGGGATACGTTAAGGCTAGAGGCCTCCCTTCCTCTTTACGGCCACGAGCTTGGAGTGGACGCAGAAGGAAAAGAGATTCCTGTCTTTGCCCTGCCTCAGGCCCGCGCAGCCGTGAGTTTCTCACCCACCAAGGGAGAGTTTATAGCCAAAGAGGCACTGAAGAAGCAGTGGAGCGCCCTGCGCAAGGTCTTGAGGGGAGATCTCTCCAGCGTTGATATACTGCCGCGCCAAATCCATCCCGTGGCCGTGATCGGCAAGGGAGTGGCCAGACAGAGTGCAAAGGTCTATCGCAATGGACGCCACGTGGGCTTTATCACAAGTGGAACAGTGGTTCCAGCCTGGGCATTCGAGGGCAAGGGGCTTTCATCAATTATTACTGATAAGCATTTTTTGAGGCCAGTGGCCCTGGCTTATATAGATATTGACATAGCAGATGGGGAAAAATTGGAAGTGGAGATCCGCGGAAAAATGGCTGAGGCCCTGACAGTGCCCTTTCATCTTCGAAGTGAAGCCCCACCATATGCTCGCCCAATACTTCCCGGAGCCGAAGAAGCCACTCCTAGCCCTGGTGTGGCTGAAAAGGTCGAAAACCTTTTGCAAAAAGCTGTATCAAACACTACCTGGCGTCAGCGACAATGCATTAACCTTATCCCCTCCGAAATGACTCCTTCACCTATGGTCAGGTTGCTGTCAGTTATGGATCCTGCCTTCCGCTACGCTGAGCATAGAAAAGTAAAGGCCTTTGATGACATGGATGTCTTCTATTATCAAGGCACGGAATTCATAGGAGAAGTGGAAAGCCTGGTGAAGGTTGAGATTGCTAAATACCTAGGCGCCACGGAAGTGGAGCCAAGGCCCATCAGCGGACAACTAGCCAATATGGCGGTATTCAGTGCATTAGTGGATTACCTGAACCGATTTGCGCGAAAAAGTGACCCGCAAAGGATAGCAATGGTTATGAACAACCACATAAACAAAGGAGGACATCTCAGTGCACAGCCAATGGGGGCATTGCGTGATTTTATCTCATGGAGCTCAGCCTGGGATAGACCTGCGGTGATTAATTTTCCAGTGCTTAAAGATAATCCCTACCGCATCGACACTGAGGCCACGTTACAGTTGTTGTACCATTATAGGCCTCAGCTTATCGTATTTGGCAAGAGCATGTTTATTCACAAAGAGCCGATTGGCCAGGTATGCAAGTTCATCAGAGAAAACCAAATGGACACATTAGTCATGTGCGACATGGCGCATGTATTGGGGCTCATAGGCCCACATTTCCAAGAACCATTCAAGGAAGGAGCAGATCTCATAACAGGGTCCACCCACAAAACCTTTTTCGGAACTCAGCGTGGTATCATTGCAACATCCTGGTGCACTGACGAGCCTCGTTATGATCTCTGGGAGACGATTGAACGCCGAACCTTTCCGGGCTCTGTATCCAACCATCACCTGGGAACTCTCCTGGGCCTTCTTATGGCTGCATATGAAATGAACCATTTCAAGGACCAATACCAGCCAAAGGTAATAGAAAATGCTAAGTCCTTTGCGAGGGCGCTGAAAAATAGGGGGCTGGATGTGGCTGGGGACCCTCACGTGGGTTTCACCGATACCCATCAAGTAATTTTGCGGGTCGGATATGGCCGTGGCCCCTTAGTGGCCAGACAATTGGAACAAAATAATATTATTTGCAATTATCAGGCATGCCCCGATGAAGAGGGTTTCACCGTTTCAGGGGCACTCCGTCTTGGTGTGGCAGAGATGACCCGCTTCGGCATGGAGCCCGCGGACTTTGAAGCCGTGGCCGAGCTGATGAAGGAGGTCATTGTGAATGGGAAAGATGTGAAGGAAGAAGTGATCAATTTAAGATCCAAATTCTTGGACCTCAGGTTCTGTTTTAACGAGAAAGATTATTCATATTTCATTGAAAAGCTACACTCACTCCTGTAGGCACGTTAGGGTCTAAACCAATATGTTTGTCTTGGAGACTAAAAATGTACGGCTAATCCTGGAGGCAGTTCCTGTCTCTATGTTGCGTGTCCACGAGAGGATAATTCCTGAAGAAGCTCAAAAACTTCTCCTGCAATTGAAAAACTGGGCGCTACTGCACAACCCAATCATATGTGGGACAAATAATATTATTCTGGATGGACACCATCGCACATATGCCTTCAAGCAACTTGGATTCCCCTATATTCCTGTGTGCAAGATAGATTACCAACACGAGGATACCCAGGTCCGATGTTGGTTTAGGCTCCTTACTAACGTGGCCTATATTGGGAAAGTTATGGAGGTCTTTCGCCGAGCTGGCGCCACTATTAAGCCAGTGGGAAACAAGAAAGGCCTTCAGGCGGGATTGGAGCACAATCCGCTGAGCTTCGGACTCCAACATGGGTCACTCTATTTTCTCGTCCTTTTCCCACGCCATCAAGTCCATGATGCTCCGGAAGCCTATGACCAGCTTGAGAAAATTCAGAACAAGCTGGCTGACGGCGGGATAACCACCAACTACATTCCATGTGAGGCAGCAGAAGATCAGGACACCTTTTGTGAACTGCAACCGAATCAGGCGGTCATATGGACCCCACAAATAACCAAAGACATGGTGGAAGAGGCCGTAAACCAAAACAAGTGTTTTGCCCCAAAGACCACCCGCCACGTTATTCCCGCTCGACCCATCAATGTAAATGTCCCTATATCATGGTTTAGAGAGGACGTGCCGTTAAATCAATTGGATAAACGATTTACCCGGTTCCTCAACGAAAAACAGGTAATGAGACTTCCACCAGGACAGGTCATAGATGGGAGGTATTATGAGGAAGAACTGTTTGTATTTTTGGACAAAAAGCGTTAGCGTATTAACCTGCTGAACTGTTAGGAGAGGCTAATTTCCATGGAAAACCTGAGGCTGTGGAGCAGGTCATCAGATGCATCACAGCACAACTTTCTATGAGCTTCATAATTTGGAGTAAGATATGGCCCATAGAGATAAAATAATTACCCTTTCTGCTATAGGTCAGGACGCCCCGGGCCTTGTGTGGAAGATAAGCGACAAAATTGCTCAACTCGGTGGGAATATCATTGACGTTGAAGAGCATTGCCGTAGGGGTCTGTTTGCCATCTACCTTGAAATAGATTTTGGACAATCTTCGTTTGCGAGTACGGACATCCTTGACCAGTTGAAAGGCTTGGAGGAAAAAACTGGCCTGAAGATTATCTTGAAAGATACCTCCCAAAAAGAGTTGCTTGGTTTGCCGGAAATTGAGCGTTATGTGATTACAGTTTTGGGAATCGATAAACCGGGAATAATGGCTGAAATATCTAGGTACCTGGCATCGAAGAGCATCAATATTGAGCACTGCAGAATGATAGCAAGAGGTGATTTCTTCTCCATGGAGATGATAGTGGATGTCTCGGGCTTATTGCATAAGAAAAAGGGTGCTGATCCCTTAACTCAAGTGAAGATCGAGCTCAAGGAAATATGTGCAGACCTGGGCCAGAGCGTGGTGATACAGGAAGAGTCAGCTCATAAAAGGATGAAAAAAATCATCGTATTTGATGTTGAATCTGCTCTCCTGGAAAAGGAATCCATTCCGCTGTTCTTTGATCAACTTGCCAGCCTCTTGCAATCAAGGAGCGTGATTCTGAAACTCAACACAGAAGAGAAAGGCAAGATAGGAACACTTACGCGCAATGTACAGGTCTTAAAAGGCCTCCCCCTCAAGCAGCTTCAACACCTCGCAGACATCTTGCGACTTAACGCCGGGACAAAGGAGCTCTTGAATATCCTGAAATCTATGGGCTTTAAGATCGCACTGTTGTCTTCAGGCCTTGAATCTATTTTGAGGAGGCTATTTGAAGGCGTGGAGGTCGATTATGCCTTTGCCAATACGCTCAAGCTAGACGCAGATGGGAATATAACAGGACAACTCGAGGAACCTATCCTCACGGATGACACAAAAAGCCAGGTGCTTGACTTCATCATGAATCTAGAACATGCAGATCCAGATCAGGTGATAGCAGTGGGTGATGGGTCTGCGCGTTCGGGTTTCATAAGAAATGCAGGACTTTCCATAGCATATCAGCCTGCACAGGAGCCTGTAGCTACAGACGGTGTGCTTAAGACGGACCAGATCTCCCATGTTTTATACTGCCTGGGACTTCCAATGATAGAACTGGAAAAATACATGGGTAAAGATAGCCTTAACAAGAAGGACTGATCACGTATCAGCAATTTCTTGTGGTTGCCAGCAGCCTATTTATCTCCTCAATCAGATATGTGGCTTTGTAAGGTTTGCCCACGAACCCTGAGATGCCTAAAGCCATCAGCTCTTCATCTTGATCACCGGGGCAATACCCGCTGGCAATTAATACCTTTACCTGTGGAGAAATCTTTTTTAGTTCTTTGAGGCATGCTTTTCCGCCCATGCCTGGCATACCTAGGTCTAGCATAACCAGATCGAAGTTTTCCGGCTCCCTCTGGAAAATCTCTAGCGCCTCCTCTCCACTCCTTGAGGTGACCACCTCGAACCCATGGTGTTCGAGAATAGGAGTAGTGGTATCAAGTATCATGTCCTCATCATCAACCAGCAAGACTCTTAGCCCCCTCTTACGCTCAGTTTGTTTCACTACACCTTGCGGTAGGCCCACAACTCCATTTCCATCCAAAGCCGGAAAATAAATATCAAATGTGGTGCCTTTCCCCACCGTGCTAGCGCAGGTTATGTACCCTTTATGGGCTTTCACAATGCTGTAAACCATTGCGAGACCTAACCCTGCTCCTTTGCCTATGTCCTTCGTGGTAAAAAAAGGCTCAAAAATATGTTCTGTTAACTCTTGATCTATACCGTGGCCCGTGTCGGAAACTCTCAGAAGCACATATTCTCCTGGCCTTAGCCCAGGGTTTTTCCTGCAGAACTCACTATCCACAACTACATTCTTGGTTTGGATACTTAGCGTTCCCCCTTCTTCCATAGCGTCTCTTGCGTTTAGGCACAGATTCATGAGTACCTGCTCAAATTCCGTCCTGTCTGCTTCGACCAATTTAAGATTAGGGGCCAGATCTAGATTTATTTCAATCATCTTTGGGACGGCGCGCTCAAGAATCTTGGAGATTTCTTTAATCTCATCATTTATTTGTACCGGCTGTAACGTGCTTTTAACCCTCCGCGCATAAAGCAGCAGCCGTCTCGTGAGCTCGGAGCCTTTTTGAACCACGTCCTCGATAGCCTTAATTTTTGCATAGTCTGCATCCGAGGGTGACCTATCCATCAGCAGTACTTGGGTAAAGCCCAATATTCCTTGGAGGAGATTGTTGAAGTCATGGGCTATGCCGCCTGCCAGCGTCCCAACAGCCTCCATTTTTTGTGCATGACGCAACATACCTTCGAGCCGTTTTTGCCGGCTCAGGTCGATAACAATAGATAGGACAAGGTCTTCCTGGTTTATTGTGATCACCTTTGAAAAAATCAAGGCATCGATCATTGAGCCATGTTTATTAGTAAATTGAACTTCCAGGCCCTGAATTTCTCCGTTCTGTTGCAGAAGCTGAATAAATTCCTCTCTGGCCTCTGCGTCGTAAAATCCGAGCTCAATAGAGGTCTTTCCCAAGACCTGGTCCCTCAAGTAACCCGAAATCTCGCAGAATTTCTTGTTTACCTCCCTTATCTTCCCTGTACGCAGTTCACTCAGGCAGATGGCTTGAGGGGAAAAATCGAAGATGGTCTGGAACTTTGCTCTGCTCTCTCGCAGTTCATCCTCGATCTTTTTCCTTTCATCAATATTACGTAGTACCCCCTGTGTCCCCAGCAACTTTCCGTTCTGATCACAGAAAAAGGCAGTTTTTACTTCCCCCCAGAACGTGCTGCCATCTTTGCGAACGTATTCATATTCCATAAGGGGTATATCTATTTGCGGGTCTCTTTCTGCCATGGCGGCATAATATTTGAAAGACTTCAAAGCCCTCTGGTACGACTCGGGCGTCATATATTGGATTTTGCCCACGTATTTGAGATCATCAAGCTCATATCCAAAGACGTTTCTTACCGACGGGCTTACATATATAAGGTTAAAATTCATATCTTGTATAAACAGGACATCCCTGACGTTCTCCGCAAAGAACCGGAAACGTTCTCCCATGGCTTCTACATAATTCGATTCTTCCTTTTCCTTTAAAAAACCCTCTCTAAGACCCATATATCCCTCTCAGATTAGTTAATTTCCATCCATGAATCGCCTTTTCCTGATCTCTGCGCCAATCCACGAGATCCCTTGCCTGCCTGTGCTGCATACCGCAGACAACGGCAGCATCTTGGACAAAAATCATCTCTTTTGGTTGAAAACTTCTTTGTCCCCAGAATTGATTTATCTTTGAGCACTAATCGGATCCTTATCGCCAAAAATATGGCACAACCGTCATCCTTATCCACAATCTAACCGTTCTGCGCCATCGGTTATATACGGCAGATGAATTCTTCTTAAAGAAATTGCAACCATTATGCCATGTTGAGATAGATTCCGGATATGCGTATATATAGCAAATGTGCAGAAAAGATGGGGGATAAGACTTGTGCTCAATAGCTGTGGGGAATCCCTTTGATGTGCAGCATAAGATGCTCTTTATTATCTAACCCCTCAATCCAGCCGTAATTGGCATCCTTTTTTGAATCAAGTTCCCTGATATAAGGCTTGATATCCAGCAACGGGGTCCCGTCAAGCACGTCAAGTCCTGAGGTGTAGATAATGTTGGCCTCAACTTTCTTTACCCTCACCACACTCAGACCGATGGGATTAGGCCTTGCCGGAGAACGGCTCGCAAAAAGCCCCACTTCAACACCACCAGCCCACGGTGGCTTCACGCGCATTTTGGGCTGCACATTCAACCGATCTAGATGGTAAATTAAATAGATATAGCGAAACTTCTCTAATTTGAGGAGCCCCGCCTCGTATCTGGGTTCTAGTATAACAGTGAACTCGCCGTCAGCCTTTTCCACAGGCTGGTATGGTGCGCTGTCCCTGTACGGCGTATGGATAACGCCGATTGCCTGAAATCTTATGTCCATTGATCGCCCCCAGTTTTAGTCTACTAGTTGTCTTTCACCCGCCCGTATGATGGATATATGCTCGTTTATGTTTATCCGCAAGAAAACAGAAATCTTACTTGACTTTAACAAATTCATTTTGTTAATTTGCAAAAGATGTGAGCTTCAGTATTATCTTACCATGTGAACCTTTCGCCAGAAAGGACAATCTGTGTCACGATACCTCAAGGCTGCTGTCCTCATTGCCATAGGGGTAGTCATTGCATTCCCCCTTTTCAGCATCTTTTATTACACAATGGTCAGGACTTCCACCCCTCGCTTTTGCGCCTCATGCCACGAGATTGAATTTGCCTACAACACATGGAAGACCTCAACACACGTTAACAATGGGCAGGGATTTGTAGCCGATTGCATGGATTGCCACCTGCCTGCACCCCATGATACCTTTAACTTCTTCTATGCAAAGACAGCTCACGGGATAAAAGATATCGTCATCCATTTCTTTGGCGGGAAGTACAACCACCAGGAGGCCCGGCGAAGAGCCTATGCTTCATTCAAGAATGAGCAATGCCTTAAATGCCATCGAAACCTTCTTTACATTCCAGACAAAAGGGGAGCCATGCTGGCCCATAGAGATGTGGTATACGCCCGCCCCGGTTATGAAAAACGCTGTGTTGATTGCCATAAGAATCTAGTGCACAATCCCAGAACCATTTACGAGTACAAGCAGTACAAGCTAACGTATAGAGGTTTAGGACTTTAGGGGGAAAGGGGGATAAATATGAAGCGTATTTTTTTCATAGTTCTCGCGGCGGCATTTGCGGTAAATCTGCCAGCACTTAGTAGTATTACCGCCTATGCCCAGACGGCACCCAACCAGCCCAAACAAAAGGAATTCCGCATCGAACGGAGCATCCCTAAGGAGGGCATTGCATGCATTGAATGCCATAAGAGCGAGACACCCGGCATCTTTGCAGACTGGTCCCAGAGCCGTCATGCGTCGGCCAACATTACTTGCATCGATTGTCACAAAGCAGAACAGTTCGACCCAGATGTAAGCAAAGAGCATTACAAGCAGTACGAGAGATCAGACCAAAAGTATGGGACCAAGGAATACAAGGTCCCTATATCCGCCATTGTAACCCCTAAGGACTGTTCCCGCTGTCATCCCGATGAGGCCAAACAGTACTCCCGCAGCAAGCATGCTAATACTTTGGAAATCATATGGAAAGTGGATCCTTGGCTAAACAAAGGAATGAACAGCGACAGCGAAAGGACCACGGGGTGCTACCATTGTCATGGATCTATTATTAAATTGAAAGACGGCAAACTTACCTCTGATACTTGGCCTAGTGTGGGGGTGGGCCGAATCAACCCTGACGGCAGTAAAGGCTCATGCACTGCATGCCATACGAGGCATCGGTTCTCCGTGGCGGAGGCCCGCAGACCCGAGGCATGTGGGCAGTGCCATCTAGGCCCTGATCACCCACAAATAGAGATCTACATGGAGTCCAA
>CAZAKC010000013.1:0-39917 GCA_964485655.1 uncultured Desulfobacteraceae bacterium | reverse complement strand
ATGGCTGGGCAAGCAGGTAAAGGGGCTTGAGAAATTCATGGATGAAAAAGGATACGATAATTTAGATGAAATGCGGGGGATAGCTTCCGATGCTGCGCTGCCTTACTCTGAAATGCCCCGTGAAAAGGCAAACGTGGACCCTGAGCTATGTACCAATTGTGGCCGATGCCTGAAGGCATGTTTTTATCAAGCAATGCAGCCTGGCGATGAAGCTACTTGGGTCAAAGAAAGCAGTTGTATCGGCTGCGGGGGCTGCTATTCGGTTTGCCCTGTACCTGGAGCGATTACAATTTCAGTAAGGTGACAGGGATGTATTATTTTTCCCATCATTATTATTTGCCTATCTGGCCTCGAGTGGCGAAATAACACCAAAGTATCCCACGATTAAGTCGCTAATTTTGTGGTGATTGCCTGCCCTTTACCAAAATGTAGGAAGATAGGCCTGCGGTTGTTAAGGCATTCCAGGATGTGTTTTGCTCGCAAGAAGCATATTTTCAATGGCCACTGCTACGGGTGCGCTCAGGCCATGGAGGAGCATCAGGTCTTCCTTTCTGAATGCATAGGGTCTGGTGAGGGAGTCCACGTATATCGCCCCCCTCACCCGGTTGTTGCTCATCATGGGAACGCACATGAGGGATTTTATGCTCAATGTACCAATGCTTTTCGAGAGTTCTGACTCAGATTCATACTTGGTGTTGGACATTCTCAGGGATTTCCCGCTCTTGAGTGTCTTTTCAAGTATTTTGCGACTATAGGAGGATACAACGTCTTTTTGCCCCGATCTGGTGCGGCTTAGCACGGTGGTCACGGTCAGGCTATCGGGGTCGAAAAGGGCTATAGTGGCCCTGTCTATGCGGGGTAGATTTTCCAACAAGAAGTCGACCACCTTTTCGCATAGCTCATGAACTGAAAATTTTCGTTTTAGGAGCTCCCCAAGCTCCACGATGAGCTGCATGTTCCTGGTGATACTTCTGCGTTCTGACCGAATCTGGGTATTATCCACTGAATCAGGCGATGTCCTTACCATCGCCCTTCTGGAAGACGGGGGTATAAGTCCGCTGTTAAGGCCCGTGAGCTGGATTACGGTATCGCCCATTGTAAGAATATCGGACTCCCCCACTTCAATACCCTCTCCGGGTTGAATCCTCCTCCCATTAAGTTTTGTCCCGTTAGTGCTCTTGAGATCTTCTACGAACAGCTTGTTACCAAGAGAAAACAGTTTCACCTGTTTTCTGGAAATGGTAGCGTCCTTTATCTGAATGTCATTTTTCGAGGACCTGCCCACAAACACGGTACCCTTGTTGATGTCAAATGTCTGTCCTTTCATGGGTCCTTTTATCACGCGCAGTTTTATGGGCATGTCTTAAACCTTTTTATTCCAAGAGGATATGGCCGATATATTGGATAGGCATTTTATCATCCAACGGGGAAATTGCAAGCAATACTAAATATCGGCAGGCAAACCGGGCTGCTGTAATTTTCGTCAGTTTTTTGACAGGATAAAAGGACGCTCACCTTCGCAGAAGGCCATGTTTTGGCCTTTTTGCCCTTGTTCGACACAGTGATAAGCTGGGGGGGTTGTGGAAGTGGGGCTGCTGGAAAGGCTCTTGCAGCACGGGACAAGGCGCAGTAGTACTGCGAGTGACCGAGCCCATAAAAGCGTGGCACATAAATTGCTATTTACCAGCCGAGAGGGGTTTAAAATAAAGGAAACTTTTGGATTGGATGATGAATCAAGTAAATTCTAACGGCCAACCCAATAGGCAGGGTGCAGGCAAGCGCCCCTTCGACGTTGGAGGAAATCTCAGGATAGGGGACCTCCTTGTAAAAGAGGGTTTTGTAAAGCAGGAGGATATCCAAAGGGCCCTGGCCATCCAGAAAGAAGAAGCCGAGTTGGCCAAGTATCCACTAGGGCAAATCCTTGTATTGACGGGAGCTCTTCAAGAAGAGGATTTACGAGACCTGCTGAACCATCCAGAACTAAGAAAAGACCTGGGTAGTTTAGCCATAGAAAAAGGTTACATAACCAGGGAACAGCTTGCCGAGGCCTTAAGAGGACAAGTTCCGGGGCAACCCCTTGGGGACCTTCTGGTAAGAAAGGGTTACATAACCCCTGAGCAGCTTCAGGACTTGCAAAAGGAACAGATGAACTCCAAGCGATTGGGGGAATTGGCTGTCCAGAAAAATTTGATTGATGAGAAAACCCTCAATCATGCCTTGAAGATCCAGAAGTCTCCCAGAGTATTGGGGGAGATACTATGCGACCTCGAACTAGTAAATCCACTTGATCTCTATTACGTATTAAATAAATACAAGAAACAGTTTAAACTCGGAGAGATCCTGGTAAGACTTGGATACATAGACAAGGAAACGCTAAATCAGGCCCTTCGTGAACAACGCCATAGCTCCGAGAGCCTTGGTGAAATCCTGGTTAGAAAACAACTAATTACTAACGAGCAACTGCAGGAAGCTCTGTCCCGCCAATGCAATATCCCTTTCCGCAACCTTCGCGGATTTGCCTATAGCGAAGAGGATAAGAAGATACTATCGGGCATCATAAGCAGAAAATATGCTGAAAAGAATCTGATGATTCCCATCTCTCTTATAGGCAAGGATCTTACCCTTGCGATTGTGCGACCTGAAAATATTCATACCGCCAGGGAATTAAAAGGGCTCTACAGCAATTTAAACATCAAGTGCGTCCTTATTACAGAAGAGAAGTTCAGTGAACTCTTCGAGGTGCTTTACAGCAGTAAGCTTGGCAGATTCCAGACAAAGATAGAGGAGGAGAAGGAAGAGGAAGAGGCACCCAAGAGCATAGACTTCATGCAGATTGAGCTGGACGAAGACATAAATAGCGAGGCTGATGAAGGCCCTGTATATGATGCTCAGGATATAGAGGCAGAGGAGCTGGTAAATTTCATAATAAAATATGGGATTAGCAACGGGGCCAGCGATATCCATATTGAACAGGATAGAGAGGGGGCGAAACTGCGCTACAGGATAGACGGTGTGCTCCAGGACGTTAATATTTCGTGGCTTAAGAAAAAACTGCAGGAGAAGACAGGAGCCATAATTTCCAGGATCAAGATTATTTCTAACCTGGATATCGCGGAGAGAAGGCTCCCGCAGGATGGTGTGTTTCGTATAAATTATTATGATAAGGCACGCGGGCAGAAATATGATCTGGACTTCCGCGTTGCCACGTGCCGGGCCATTGCCGGGGAAAATGTTACCATCCGTATCCTGGATTCCCGTAAGGCCAATGTTGGGCTTGAAAGCCTGAATCACTCAGCCCATGTACTAGAGCCCTTCAAGCGATTTTTGAAAAGCTCGGCGGGGATGATACTTGTGTCAGGACCTACCGGCAGTGGTAAGTCCTCAACTCTATATGCTGCGCTAAAGTATATATATGACCCAGGGATCAAAATCATAACTGCTGAAGATCCAATTGAATACAGTTTTCCAGGCATTATGCAAACCCAGGTCAATCCCAAGATTGATCTTACCTTCTCGAGGCTGTTGAGATCTTTCCTGCGCTTGGACCCAGACGTGATACTGGTCGGTGAGATCCGCGACGAGGAAACGGCCAAAATCGGTTTTGACGCAGCCCAGACCGGCCACCTGCTCCTCAGCACCGTTCACACCAATGACTCTATCAGCGCTGTACCACGTCTCATGGACCTCAATGTGGAAAGGGCCCAGATCGCCGCCTCCCTTAGCTGTGTACTGGCCCAAAGGCTGGTGAGAAGGATTTGCCCCTCATGTATAATGGAATTTGTGCCAGACGAAAAAGAGTGGGCAATAATCTTTGATGAATACCCTTCCCATTTGCAATTTTACAAGGGCAAGGGATGCGATGCGTGTGGGTACACTGGGTATCAGGGCAGGACATTACTGTCTGAGATATTTGTAGTGGATAAGGATATTGCCTCTGCGCTGAGTAAAGGGGCTGAAGTGGATGATATCAAGCGCATCGCCATGGAAAAAGGCATGCTCAGTATGCTGGATGATGGCCTGATGAAGCTCCGCCAGACCACCCTTTCTGAGATAATCAGGGTGGTTCCACATGACATGATTCAGACGTTCAGGATGAAAGAAAGACAGCGACGTGTGCGACAGGACGGTCTACCGAAAGGGGCGAAGCAATTTACTATTTCTGATGCCAGGGCGGAGACTGATCTCATCAACGGAATTTATGAAGCGTACAATGATCTCATTTCGACTAATGGGGGCAGAGGTGCGCGTGTTGAACAAGGAGTTTTTGTGGAGTTCATTAAAGATAGCTTTGACAAGATTTGCAGGGAGCATAACTGCTCGAGGGTATCCTTTATTTTGGAGAGCAACCACGATGGGGTGGAGATTTCAGCACTGCCCGAAATTGGCTCTATGCAGAAATTCCATGCTGCATGCTGAACCATCTAATTGACTAACATATACGTTTTTATGCCAAGGGTAATTACCATAACAAGCGGAAAAGGTGGGGTTGGGAAGACCAATATAAGTCTGAATGTGGCCTTATACCTGGCTTCTCAGGGAAAGAAGACCTGTCTGTTTGATGCAGACCTGGGCCTGGCCAACATAAATATTCTTCTCGGGCTTCAGCCGGAGTACACTTTGAAGGATCTGGTCCTTGAAGGACGGGATCTTGAAGATATCATGGTGAAAAACTACGAAGGCATTGATATCTTACCGGGTAGCTCGGGAGTACAGGAGCTTGCAAATCTCAGCGAGGACAAGACAGCGGACCTCATCAAATCGTTGTCCCAACTACAGGACTATGATTTTCTGCTTTTCGATACCTCGGCAGGAATTTCCCGTAATGTGATCTCATTTTGTCTGGCAGCGTTGGAAGTGGTAGTGGTTATTACGCCCGAGCCCACCTCTTTGACCGATGCCTACTCCTTGGTAAAGGTATTAACGATGAATGATTACCAGGGAAAGCTTTCGGTCATAATAAATCAGTGCAAGGATTTTTCCGTCGCAAAATCAGTATATGCCAAGTTCAGAGGTGCATTGCAAAAGTACCTTGGTGTCCAAATTCAACCTCTGGGAGTAGTATTTGAGGACCAAAATGTGGTCCGTGCCGTAGAACAGCAGAAACCAATCCTGGTAAGTTATCCCGGGTCAACGGCCACGCAATGTATCAAGAAGATAGCACAAAAACTGATAGAGGGGGGCGGCGAGGAACTACCGGAAGTCGAGATAGGGGGTTTTTGGAAAAAGTGGTGGTCTGCGATTCGCTCGCCTCTCAAGCTCAAAGAAGCTAAACCTGGCGGTGAGGTCTCAAGGCCGGCCTCGGGGGGGCAGAGCCAAAAGGAGGAACCTGAAAGGCCGGTGCAGGATGATAGTGGCGTGCCGAGTAGGGCCGAAAAACAAAAGCCTCTCATTAGCGGCGCAAAAAAGCCAGTGGAACAAGAGTTTTCAGGGGCCATAATGGAACAGGTGGCAAAAAGCCTTGTCACAGTATCGGAGGAACTGAGGTTAATACGCAATGCCCTTGAGAGAAACGGGACCTCCGGTGGCCTTTCCAGAGGCAACAAAGGGCGAGGCACAGGGTTGGGAGTAGAGAAAATCAAGCTGGACCTGGAAGGCTTTCTTAAGGCAAAGGGGCTTAAAAATTCAGAACAAGGTGAACAGGATGCCTGATCTTGACAAATTAGTGCGACGCATTGAACAGATCCCCACTCTTCCCATTGTATCTCAAAAGATCTTGCTGCTTTTGAGCGATGAGAATGTGTCTTTGCCAAAGGTGGCTTCTTTGATTGAAAGGGATCAGGCCCTGGCGGTCAAGATCTTGAAGGTGGCCAATTCCGCATTTTACGGCACATTGAGCAAAGTAAGCACCATAGACCATGCACTCGTTATTCTGGGTATAGAGGAGGTCCGCTCAATTCTCTTGGCTTTTTCCATCCATAATTTCTTTTCCGATCACAGGGATGGACATTTTGATCGGACTAGATTCTGGAAGCACTCGGTTGTGTGCAGTCAAATAGCAAAGTACTTGGCAAGATATTTTAATGTGGTAAGGGATGAAACCATATTCCTCTCGGGCCTGATCCATGACATGGGGAAGGTGGTCTTTGATCAATATTTTCACGAGGATTTCCTCAAGATTATAGGGCGAGTTTCAGACAACACTGAAAGTTTCAGTCATGCAGAGAAGCAGGTACTGGGTATAACCCACTATCAGGTAGCTGCCAAGTTATTACAACAATGGAAGTTTCCGGAAAAAGTCACAATGCAGGTGTTTTACCACCATGCGCCCTGGCACGATAAGAACTATCTCACAAGCTCTATTATCATTTACCTGGCCAATATTTTTACCAAATTGGCAGGCTATACGTGTCTAGAGAACGAAAAATATATAACTATAGATGAACTTGCTCATTCAAAGGCCATGAACTTTATTGTTCAGAGTGGTTTTGACCTGGATAAGGCTACAATGCAGAAGCTCTTGCAACAAATTCAGGAATTCCTGGCCGAGGAGCGAGACAACATGCTACGGTTTTTTGACACTGACTCTTCCCAGTCTACCCCTGAATTCAAGACTGCCAATTAATTTCCATCCATTTGCCCGGTCTTTAGATATGGCCTGGGCGCGTTCTATATTGGAAATTTCTTTTTCCTTTTTTCCCTGATGTGGTAAAAAAAATTGACTTGAGGATTGAGATCTGTTAAGGTGCGCAATAATGAATGAAAGCTCATTCATTGTTAGGCAGACAGCAAATGGAAAGTCAAGATTTTCCCTTGGGCCCGGGGGGTGATCCATATAATCCCGGGTAATAACTCGAAATAACAGAGGAGGTCGCACATGGAACAGAGGATAAAGAAGGCGGGGGTCATAGGCGCAGGGGTGATGGGGGCAACCATTGCAGCCCACCTGGCAAACACCAGGATAGAAACAATCCTTCTTGACATTGTGCCTCCTCAGTTAACTGAGGAAGATAAGAAAAAGGGGTTGAGTGAAGACAGCCCTGAGTTTCGCAATAAATTTGCAAAAAATGGACTAGAGAGGGCACTAAAATCCAAGCCGGCCTCATTCTACCTCCCTGAATACGCAAAACGTATAAAGATTGGTAATCTCGAGGACAATCTTAATTGGCTCAAAGAGGTGGATTGGATCATCGAGGTTGTGGTGGAGAGGCTTGATATAAAGCAAAGGGTGTTTGAGAAGATTGAGTCTGTTTTGACGCCAGGAACCATTGTGAGTTCCAACACCTCAGGTATTTCGGCACGCGCCATGTGTGAAGGAAGATCAGAGAATTTTAGGAAACATTTTGCCATAACTCATTTCTTCAATCCACCCAGATACATGAAACTTCTGGAACTGATTCCAGGACCTGATACCTCTCCAGAGGTCATGGAGGTCCTAGCTGAGGTATGCGAGCGTATTCTCGGCAAGGGTATTGTATATGCCAAGGATACCCCGAACTTTATTGCCAATAGGATAGGCATTTTCAGTATGTTTAATGTCATCCGAACCATGATGGAGATGGGCCTCAGCATCGAAGCGGTAGACGGTCTCACGGGTCCTGTCATAGGTAATCCCAAGAGCGCTTCGTTCAGGACAGGAGATCTGGTGGGACTGGATACGATGGTCCACGTTGCTGCAAATGTCTATGAAGGGGCGCCCAAGGATGAGCGAAGGGATATTTTTTTGGTACCCGAGTTCATAAAAAAAATGCTTGAGAACAACATGCTCGGAGAGAAAACGGGTCAAGGGTTCTACAAGAAGACAAAGGATAGCGAGGGAAAGAGGCTTATCCTTTCTCTTGACTATAATAGCTTGCAATACAAGCCCCAGGAAAAGGTATCGATTCCTTCGCTGGAGGCAGCAAAGAATATCTCTGGCACGGCTGAAAAGATCAAGTCTCTGTATTACGCAAATGATATCGGTGGACAGTTTACCTTCAAGACAATGAGCGAGACACTCATTTACTCGGCCAACAGGATCCCCGAGATCGCAGACGACATAGTCAATGTGGACAATGCGATGAAATGGGGTTTTGCCAGGAAGTATGGCCCATTTGAAACCTGGGATATCCTTGGTGTACGGAAATCTGTGGAAAAGATGAAGAAGGCCGGCTACCAGATACCGACCTGGGTGGAAGAGATGCTGGGCCAGGGAATAGAATCATTTTACAAACGGGACGCTGGGAAGCAGCTCTACTACGACGTACAGACCAAGGGCTACAAAGAAGTTCCGGTCAAGCCCGGCATCATATTGCTGCCTTCTCTCAAGGAACGGAATATGGTAGTCGCGTCAAATACCGGCGCTTCTCTCATCGATCTGGGAGACGGGGTGGCATGTCTTGAGTTTCATACCAAGATGAATGCCATAGGCGATGACATTGTAAACATGACTCTTAAGGCCGCTGATATTGTCAGCGAAAGATTCGATGGCCTTGTAATAGCCAATCATGCTGATAACTTTTCGGTCGGCGCTAATCTGCCTCTTGTTCTCTTCACTGCCCAGGAAGAAGAATGGGATGATCTGGAATGGATGGTAAAGACATTCCAGGATGCCTTCATGAAACTCAAATACCTGGATAAACCGGTGGTAGCTGCCCCTGCAGGGATGGCCCTTGGGGGAGGCTGTGAGGTATGCCTCGCTGCAGATAGGGTGCGATATGCTGCTGAGACCTATATGGGGCTTGTGGAAGTAGGCGTGGGATTGATACCTGCAGGGGGCGGCACCAAGGAACTGTATCTCCGTAATACCGAACATCTGTTCGAAGTCCAAAAGGGGGGGATTTATCCCAAGCAGATAGAACTTATGCCCTTTGTTGCCAGGGCCTTTGAGACAATCGCGATGGCGAAAGTGTCTACCTCGGGGCCGGAAGCGGTCAAGCTTGGATACCTTAGACCAACGGATCAGATGACTGTGAACAGGGATTATCTAATCGAAGATGCAAAGAAGACGGTGCTCGCCATGAATATGGAAGGCTACGTCCCGCCCGAGCCCAAGGAGGATATCAGGGTTGCCGGTGAGAATACCTTTGCGATGATAAAGCTGGCACTGTGGACCATGCACACCGCAGGATATATCACCGAGCATGACGTCACGGTATCAGAAAAGGTCGGCTATGTCCTTTGCGGTGGCAGGGTACAGTCTGATACCAAAGTGAGTGAGCAGTACCTGCTGGACCTCGAGAGGGAGGCATTTCTCAGCCTGTGTGGGCATCCCAAGACCCAGGCCAGGATCCAGCATATGCTGAAGACAGGTAAGCCGCTTCGGAATTAAAATAACTATTGGGTGGTAATTCCTATGCGTTCCATAATGATGATTGACCACTCAACTAGTCGGAAATTTAACCATTTCACTAACTCAATATGGAGGACAAAGCCATGAGAGAAGCCGTGATAGTTGCAGCATGCCGGACTGCCGTGGGCAAAGCACCCAGGGGCACATTGAGGCATGTGCGCCCAGAGGCTATGGGATGTGCTGTCCTGGGAGACTTGCTTAAACGGGCAGGTGACCTGGATCCCAATCTTATTGACGATGTAATTATTGGCTGCACGTTTCCAGAGGCTACTCAAGGCCTCAACCTTGGGCGAGTCCTTGTCATGTCAATGGGATGGCCGGACCGCATTCCCGGTATGACTGTGAATAGATTCTGTTCCTCAGGATTGCAGGCCATAGCAATAGGAGCGGAAAAGATCATGTGCGGATACTCGGATATTGTTATAGCCGGTGGGGTCGAGAGCATGAGCCAGATACCCATGGGCGGGAACATGATGTATCCGAATCCGGCTCTTGTTGATATCAGACCAGGTGCATACACTGGGATGGGGCTCACTGCTGAAAACGTTGCTGAGAAGTACGGCATAACTCGTGATGAGCAGGATGAATTTGGCGCAAGAAGCCAACAAAAGGCTGAGGCCGCAATAAAAGCTGGCAAGTTCAAGAGCCAGATTGTGCCCTTGAAGGTAAAGATCCAGAAGCAGCTTCCCAATGGGCATTTTGATTTTGATGAAATTATTTTTGACACGGACGAGGGAGTAAGACCTGGTACAACCAAAGAAAGCATATCCCATCTTCGGCCGGCTTTCAAGCCCAATGGTACGGTCACGGCTGGAAACTCTTCACAGACAAGTGACGGGGCAGCAGGCGTGGTGCTTATGAGTAAGGAAAAGGCGAAAGAATTAGGCCTGAAGCCGATGGCTACATTTCGTTGGTATGTTGTGGAGGGCTGTCCCCCTGAGTATATGGGTGTGGGCCCCAGCGTTGCAATTCCAAAGGTTCTCAAGTTAGCCGGAATGAGTTTAGATCAGATTGAACTGATTGAGCTCAATGAGGCCTTTGCTGCCCAAGCCATTTATTGCATAAGGACATTGGGAATCAATGAAGAGATAACAAATGTTAACGGGGGCGCTATAGCTTTGGGACATCCACTGGGATGTACGGGTGCTAAATTAACGACTCAGCTCATTTATGAAATGCATGAACGAAAGCTCCGTTGGGGCCTGGTGTCCATGTGCATAGGCTTTGGTATGGGGGCAGCGGGGATATTTGAGGTGGAGGACTATTAAGGATAAGATAGCCCTTCCGCAAGGAAATCGACTGGGTCGGTGTTACGACGATTGCCCCGCAGGTCACGGGGCACATGAGTTGCTTATTCAAGTATAAGTACACATTGAGAAAAGGAGAGAAGACGATGGGAGACAAAAGGATCTTTGCAGGTGGGGAATTTCTGATTACCGAGGTTGGTCCGAGTGATATCTTCACCCCGGAGGATTTTACTGATGAGCACAAGATGATCTACCAGACGGCCAGGGATTTTGTAGAAAAGGAAATAATGCCTAATATTGACAAGCTCGAAGAAAAAGACCACGACCTGGTGCTTAGCCTGTTGGCCAAAGCTGGGGAGCTGGGTCTTTTAGGAACAGATGTACCCGAGGAGTACGGGGGCTTGGGTTTGGATAAGGTCAGCACTACAGTTGTGGGTGAGGCACTGGGAACCGCGGGTTCCTTCACCGTGGTGTATGGTGCTCATACAGGTATCGGTACGCTGCCCATTGTCTTTTTTGGAAGCGAGGAGCAAAAGCAAAAATATCTCCCCAAGCTTGCTTCAGGGCAATGGTGTGCTGCATACTGCCTCACGGAACCAGGGGCTGGCACAGATGCCTTAAATGCGAAAACCAAGGCCGTGCTTTCTGAAGATGGCAAGTACTATATCTTGAATGGGGAGAAGATGTTCATAACTAATGCGGGGTGGGCCACCGTCTTCACTCTTTACGCGAAGGTGGATGGTGAGCATTTCACGGGATTTATTGTTGAAAAAGATTTCCCCGGGGTATCGCTTGGAGCAGAAATCGACAAAATGGGCGTTCATGGCTCATCGACGAGACCGGTAGTGCTCGAGGATGCAAAGGTGCCTGTAGAAAATCTGATGTTTGAGATTGGAAAGGGTCATAAGATTGCCTTCAATATTTTGAATATAGGCAGGTGGAAACTCGGGGCAATGACAACAGGGGGATGCAAGGGATGTATTGAAGGAGCCGTCAAGTATGCTAACGGAAGGATCCAATTTAAGGTCCCGATCAGTTCTTTTGGTATGATTAAGACAAAACTGGCGAATATGGCCATTCGCACATACATGAGCGAGAGTATGATGTACAGGATGGCCGGAATGTTCGATGATAAACTGGGCACCCTGGACGCGGAGGCCAAGAAGAGTGGAGCAGAGAATGCCAAGGCCATTGAGGAATATGCCCCCGAATGCTCAATCACAAAGGTCTATGGCTCTGAGTGCCTGGATTACTGTGTTGATGAATACGTGCAGATATTGGGTGGATATGGGTATTGCGCAGAATATCCTGCTGAACGCTATTACAGGGACTCGCGGATCAACCGGATTTGGGAAGGTACTAACGAGATTAACCGCATGCTGATTCCGGGCACCTTGATGCGCAGGGCGCTGCAGGGCAGACTTAACCTGCTCCAGG
Source organism: uncultured Desulfobacteraceae bacterium (assembly GCA_964485655.1). Lineage (GTDB taxonomy): Bacteria > Desulfobacterota > DSM-4660 > Desulfatiglandales > Desulfatiglandaceae > B111-G9. The sequence continues at coordinate 27,965 of CAZAKC010000013.1, read as the reverse complement.
CAGCCCAGTCCATACCTGAAGAGTTGATGAGCTATTCACCTCTGGCAGTTCAATTGCCCGATGAGCCCCTTGCGCTCCAGGAACACATGGTGAAGATGGCCAAAAAGATCGCCCTTATGGTTGCCGGGCTAGCTGCCCAGAAGTTTGGAGCAAATCTGGTTAAAGAACAGGAAGTTCTGGCAAAGATTGCCGATATGATTATTGAGATTTTCGCCATGGAAAGCGGGCTGCTTCGTACTAAAAAGATCGTTGAGTCGCAGGGTGAAGAGAAAGCAAAATATCAGATTGCTGCGGTTGAAACTTATGTGGATGACAAGATACCCACTATTGAGATGTGGGCGAAACAGGCCCTTGCTCATGTCGAGCAGGGCGATACATTAAGGGCTCAGCTTGCAGGTGTGAAGAAACTAGCCCGTTATCAGCCCATTGACACAGTCTCGCGTCGAAGGGCCATCGCTGACAGGATAATTGAATTGGAGTCTTACCCCTTCTAATTGAGAAAAAAATAGCTTATACTCACAGAGGGTTTGCGTGTCGCAGGCCCTCTTTTATTTTTGGGTTTTATGCGCTACAGAATTCTAGAGAAAGATCAGGAGAAGTTTTGTGAGAGAAGATATCCAAAAACTCAGAAACATAGGGATAAGCGCCCATATTGATTCGGGTAAGACCACGCTGACTGAGCGAATCCTTTATTACACAAAAAGGATCGGAGTGATCCATGAGGTAAAGGGCAAAGATGGCGTGGGTGCCACAATGGATTCCATGGAATTGGAAAAGGAGAGAGGAATCACTATCTCCTCTGCCGCTACGCACTGCCTGTGGAAAGGCCACAGGATAAACATCATTGACACTCCTGGGCATGTGGATTTCACCATTGAGGTTGAGCGTGCCCTACGCGTTCTTGATGGAGCCATTTTGATCCTTTGTGCTGTGGGCGGAGTGCAGTCACAATCCGTCACCGTGGATCGTCAAATGAGACGCTATGGGGTTCCAAGCATTGCCTTCATAAATAAATGTGACCGCTTTGGGGCAAATCCGTTGAAGGTAGTTAATCAGCTCAGAGAAAAGCTTGGGATGGATCCAGTTCTGCTCCAGCTACCCATAGGTCTTGAGAACGACTTCAGAGGAGTGGTGGATTTAATAAAGATGAGGGCATTGTATTTTGAAGGGGTGCACGGTGAGACAGTAACGCAAAAGCCTGTGCCAGAAGATATGCTTGAAGAGGCTATGAGTTACCGCGAGCAACTTCTTGATGCAGCCACTATGTACTCAGACGAGCTTGCAGAGGCGGTGCTGGAGGAGAAAGAAACAGAGGAAATGATTCGCGAGGCGTTAAGGAAAGCTACCCTTGAGAGATCCATAACCCCGGTGCTAATCGGATCGGCTTATAAAAACGTGGGGGTGCAGCCGGTACTCGATGCGGTAAACAGTTATCTCCCCTCTCCAACAGAGGTGGTGAACACTGCACTTGACCTGGATCAGGAAGAAGGGGAGGTAGTGTTGAAAGCTGATCCTTCGCTTCCTGTGGTCGCTCTGGCATTCAAACTTGAAGTTACGCCTTACGGTCAGCTTACCTATCTTAGGATCTATCAAGGTTCGATAGGCAAGGGTGATGAATTGATCATTACCAGAAACAGGAAAAAGCTCAGGGTAGGAAGAATCGTGAGGATGCACGCTGACGAGATGGAGGATATTCAAAGGGGGTATGCAGGGGATATCGTAGCGTTGTTTGGCATTGAATGTAACACTGGCGACACATTTACCGACGGACGCCTCAACTACAGTATGTCATCGATGCATGTACCTGAGCCGGTTATCTCTCTCACTGTTAAGGCAAAAGACGGTAAGTCCCAGGAAAATCTGGCCAAGGCCCTGGGAAGGTTCTCAAGGGAAGATCCAACGTTTCGGACTTATGTGGATACGGAAACAGGCGAGACTATAATATCTGGCATGGGAGAGCTTCACTTGGACGTCTACGTCGAAAGAATGAGAAGGGAATACAAGGCTGAGGTAGAAACGGGGATACCTCAGGTGAGTTATCGGGAATCTATCACACAGAAGGCGGAATTCAATTATACCCACAAAAAGCAGACCGGTGGGGCAGGCCAATACGGGCGCGTTGCGGGCTACATGGAGCCCTGTAAAGACAACCCATACGAATTCGTGGATGGCATCAAAGGAGGAGTCATACCATCAGAGTTTATCCCCGCAGTGGACAAAGGCTTTCAGTCCTGTTTGAGGAAGGGCCTTGTTTTGGGCTATCCCGTGCTTGGCGTTAGGGTGGTGATCAATGACGGTCAGTATCATCCTGTGGATTCCTCTGATCTGGCATTTCGGCAGGCTGCCATAGGAGCATTCAAACAGGCATATATGAAGGCCAGACCCATGATTCTTGAGCCGATTATGAGGGTGAGTGTGGAGTGTCCTTCCGAATTCCAAGGCGGCGTCATGGGCTCAATCAATCAGCGGCGGGGGATGATCCTCAGTTCAACAGAGGATGGTACTTTCACCACAATAGAAGCCGAGGTTCCTCTGGCCGAAATGTTCGGATACGCTACGGTCCTGAGGTCCCTGACTCAGGGGAAGGCGGAGTTCACCATGGAATTCTCACGTTACGCCAGGGCACCGGAATCCGTGGTGGAGGAATTAAAGAAAGCTCATCGCAAATCCCAGGAAGGGAGGAAATAACCATGAAGAATTTTATGAAAGTGAGTCCATTGCGACTCCTGGATATGGCCTCACAAAATAGGCTCGGTCCGGGGAACCTTGGTGTCCTTATTGCCAGGGCTGGCGTAGGCAAAAGCGCATGCCTTGTACACATAGCCTTTGACAGGATTTTCGCCGGTGATAACCTAGTTCACATCTCAGTGAATGAAACGCCTGACAAAGTGGCCTCTTACTATGATGTGATCCTGTCGGACATGGTAAAGGCACTCGAGATGCCCGATGAGGACGATCTACGGCTCATGGTGGAGCGCAATCGCATGATTCTCGCCTACATGAAGAACAGCTTCAATATTGACAGACTGAGCAAGAGCCTCAGAAACCTGGAACAGAACTTGTCTTTTAAACCCCAGACGCTTATTTTGGATGGATTGGATTTCGATGCGGTTTCAAGACAACTCCTTGAAGGCATAAGAGGGCTCACCACTGAATTCAACACTGAGACATGGCTTTCCGCCTTGTCTCACAGGCACAAGACCAGCGTGAATGAAAGAGGTATCCCGTATCCATGCGACAAATTAGATGACCTATTTGAGGTTATAATTCAACTTGCGCCTACTGCTGATGGGGTGTATTTAAGGCTCTTGAAAGACCACAGTAATGCAGTGTCACCAGAGGCGAGGGTCAGGCTTGATCCAAACACCTTTCTCGTGATACCGCAATAGCCAATAAATCGAGATATATAAGCCTGGTCTGATTCCAATGATTCCTCGCTACGGCCAAAAGGGAGCAAATTGATGCAGTACGATGTAATAATCGTTGGTGCAGGACCTGCCGGGATATTTGCCGCGCTGACTCTGGTAGAGTCAGGTATCCACAATATTATCATCCTGGATAAAGGAAGCGATATTACGCACAGAGACAGGCGGAGGCCTTCGGATATATTGTGTGGCTGGGGCGGGGCAGGGGCGTTCAGTGACGGTAAGCTCACCCTTTCGCCCGATGTGGGTGGCAGCCTCGGGGATTACATTGATGCGGACAACTTAGCGAGACTCCTGAATGAGGCTGACACTATATATGTTGAGCACGGTGCCCCGGGTCCCCTTTATGGTGATGTTTCACCCAAGGTGGAGGAACTTGCGGATAGAGCCCGTCTGGCCGATCTTCAGTTGGTCCCCATGCGAATCAGGCACATTGGGACAGAAAACTGCGCAGCAGTATTGAAAAGTATCAGGGATTTTCTCTCCGGGGCCGCAGAGATAAGAACCGATTGCGAGGTAACAGAACTTCTTGCTGATCACGGAGAGATAGGAGGAGTGAGACTTGCAAACGGTGAAATCATAAAAGGCCATTACGTGATCACTGCGCCTGGGCGATCCGGGGCACCATGGATGAAGACTCAGGCAGAGACCCTGGGCCTCAAGACCCAAGCAAGTCCTGTGGATATAGGTGTAAGGGTAGAGCTTCCTGCGGTTGTCCTAAAAGAGATTACGGATATAGTGTATGAGTCAAAACTAATTTATTACTCCAAGAGCTTTGATGACAAGATCCGTACATTTTGCATGAATCCCTACGGCGAGGTTGTGCTGGAAACAAGCGGGGATATGGTAACGGTTAATGGGCACAGTTACGCGGACCGAAGGACAGAAAACACCAACTTTGCCATCCTGGTGAGCAGCGCATTCACCGAGCCCTTTGATGATCCAATAGCCTATGGCCGCTATATAGCGCGGCTGGCGAACTTACTGGGAAAAGGCGTTATAATTCAGCGTCTTGGTGACCTGCTAGCAGGACGAAGAAGTACGCTTGAAAGGATCTCCAAGTGCCTCACAAGACCTACGCTGCGAAAGGCAGCACCTGGTGACTTGAGTTTTGTCTTCCCCTACAGGCACCTGACCGGGATAACTGAGATGTTAAAGGCACTGGACAAACTGGCTCCTGGTGTTTATTCCCGCCATACGCTGCTCTATGGAGTTGAGGTTAAGTTTTATTCCAACAGGATTGCCGTCTCAAAGGAGCTAGAAACGGGCATCAGGAATCTCTTTGCCATAGGAGATGGAGCAGGCATTACGCGAGGTTTGCTCCAGGCCTCAGCGAGTGGCATATGGGCGGCACGGGCCATTGCCAAGAGGTTGAATAAGGCATAATTCCATACCCCTAAAAATTATTATTTGGTATACCGTCTTCATCCCATCCCCTGGCCCTATAATACTCCCTCAATAGTGTTGTCATTTCTTCTTCGGTTACCACCCTTCCTTCACCAATGGCCTCGCGATAAAATCTTGGCGGCAGGCGGTCGTCCTGTGGCCTCAGACCCTCGCGCACATTGAAGCTACGGGTGGCATTGCTCACATTAGTTGCTACGGCCCGCATCTCATCTTTGCTCAATTTGAGCCCAGTGGTGCATTCTATGATAGTGCTCAACTGTTCCCATTGGTAAAGATCTCTGTAAAACCTGCACAGGATCAATGTATCAAAGATGGTTAATCGGTCTTCCCATTCAGTGAATATCGCTGCCTTGCCTTCAATCTGATCTGGATCCACCATGCCGACTAACTCCGGCTTGTAAAAGGTGGCACGCAAATGGCATGCACCGCGGTCTGAGGTGCCATAAGCCAGTGCCATGCCTTTCAAGAGTCTGGGATCGTAACCTGCGGGCTCGAGTCCCTTAACGTGTATGGCGTCTTCTTCCATATCCCACTGCTTGGCAGCATATTTGATCCCTCTTCCCAAAGTATCTCCAATACCTTTTCTTGCTGCAATATCCTGAAGAAGCTGAGCGATACCATCCACATCACCATAATCAATCTTTAGGTCTATTCGCCCCTTTTTCGCCGCCTCTATGGCAAAGCCAGCGAGATTTCCCGCTGATATTGTGTCCATTCCAAGCCTATCACATATATCATTGAGATATGCTATCTCTTCTATCTGATCCACTTCGCATAGGCCCCCAAAGGCATAAATAGTCTCATACTCCGGGCCCTCTATCTTGAGCCCCTTATGCCTACCTTCCTTTACCGTGCTCAGCCTACCGCAGGCAATAAAGCACTTGAGGCATGCATGGGGCTCCACATGGCATCGCTGATGCAAGGCCTCTGCGCTGATATTCTCCCATCTTTCAAAGGAGCCTTTGTGCCAATATCTGGTGGGAAAGCCCCCCTTTGTATTCATTACGCGCACAAGACCAGGTGTCCCTTTGGTTTTATAAGCTATGACTCCGGGATCATCTTTGGCTGTCTGTGCAATGGAGCGAGCAAATTCCGTTGCCTTATCCAGGCCAGCCAGGTCCTTTTTGCTATTGCCCCAGAAGGCAATTGCCTTGAGCCCTTTGCTGCCCATCACCGCTCCGGCCCCCGTGCGGCCAGCAGAGCGCCAGTAATCGTTTTCCACCACCGCAAAGGCCACCTGGTTTTCTCCAGCAGGGCCTATGACCACAGCTCCGCACTTGGGGCTACCATTATTGTTTTTCGCCACAGCTTCTTTCACTTTGTCCTCGGTAGCGTAAGTGTCCAGCCCCCAGAGATGCTTTGCCGAATGAAATCGAGCCCCTTGTTCATTGATCTCAAGCCATATGGGTTCTTTTGAGGCACCTTTAATCACATATGCGTCAAACCCAGCTCGGCTCATGTAATCTCCCACTGTGCCTCCAGAATAGGACTCTGTATAGAATCCTGTCTGTGGAGATTTCGTGTAAATACCATAACGGCAGGATCCCCAAATGGCGGTGCCCGAGACGGGCCCGGTGGCCAGGATGAGGTGGTTGTCCGCTGACAGTGGGTCAACACCTGGTGGGTTATGCTCAAGTAGAAGTTTTGTGGCTAGTCCTTTTCCGCCCAAATAGTTTTCTAGAAGGGCGTCCGGCAGCTCAACAATCTTGGATGTCTTTGCGGTCAAGTCCACTTCCAGATACCTGCTGAAAAAACCCTTCATGTTCTTTTTCTCCCATATCTTTGTTATATTATTCCTTTTATACCCTTGTCCAACACCGGCTTCAGATAGCATGGAGGAGGATCTAAAGACCTGTCGATCACGTTGCGCATTCGCTGGGGTCCCCGGCTAGCTTTGAAAGGCCATGGTACAAGGCGGGTATTACCACCTCAAGGTTTTCCACAGCCGCCCTCGGGCTTCCTGGAACGTTTATTATTAGGGACTGTTTCCGCACGCCACTCACGGCCCGGGAGAGCATGGCATGGGGTGTCTTTTTCAGGCTCTCGGCCCTCATTGCCTCGGCCATGCCTGGCACCTCATAGTCTATCACTGATTGTGTGGCTTGCGGTGTAACATCCCTTGGGGTCAGGCCTGTGCCACCCGTGGTCACAATGAGGGAAATCGCGCGTTGATCCACCCATTCTACCAGAGTGGCCCGGATCTGCTCCAACTCGTCGGGCACAATATCCCTAAGCACCACTTGGAATCCGCTCCTGTTAAGCAGGTCTTCAAGGGCCTTGCCACTGAGGTCTTCTCTTTCTCCCCTGGCCCCCTTGTCGCTAATAGTTAGCACTCCTGCTCGGAACGAATATTTGTCTCTATCAATCATGGCCTATTTTTCTTCTTTTGCCGCGGCTATGATCTTTTCAGCGAGATTGGCCGGAACCTCCTCATAATGGGAGAATTCGACAGTGAATGTACCACGGCCTCCGGTCATGGAGTTGAGGTCAAGGGCATAGGTCAGGATCTCGGCCATGGGTGCCTGGGCTTTTATTATCTGGTACTTTCCCTTGCTTTCCATGCCAAGTACACGGCCTCTTCGTCCGTTTAGGTCTCCGATTACATCACCCATTACTTCCTCTGGCACTGTAATCTCCATCTTCATTATGGGCTCTAGGAGTGTAGGGTTAGCCTCCTGGAGTGCTTTTTTGAGACACATGCTTGCAGCGATCTTAAAGGCCATTTCAGAAGAGTCAACCTCATGGGATTTTCCATCAAAAAATCTCACCTTGAGGTCCACCACCGGGTAACCAGCGAGGATTCCGCTTTGCAATGCCTCTTGGATCCCCTTTTCGACGGCAGGGACGAAATTACGTGGCACGTTCATCCCCACTAGGGCCTCTTCAAATTCAAATCCCGAACCCCTTTCAAGAGGGGTCACGTCAAAGTGTACCTCTGCAAACTGACCACGACCCCCGGTCTGTTTTTTGTGTCGGTAAATCACCTTTTGTACAGGCTTCTTAATGGTCTCACGGTATGGCACCTTCACTGGTTTGAGGTTGACCTCCACCCCAAACTTTCTCTTCAACTTATCGCAGGTGGCCTCGAGGTGAATCTGGCCTGTTCCGGAAAGGATTATTTCGGAAGTAGCCTGATCCCTCTCAAGCCTCAGACTGGGGTCCTCTTCCAGAAGCTTGGCGAGAGAGCTGAAGACCTTATCTTCACTTCCTTTAACCTTGGCTTCCACGGCATAGGAAATGACCGCTGGCAGTGGCTGGACAGGCTCGAATACTACCGGGTCACTGTCATCGCAAAGTGTGTCCCCGGTCTGTGTATCTTTAAGCTTGGCAATGGCCACAATATCCCCTGCCACACCTTCATCGACTGGCTGCTGCTTCTTTCCCTCCATAATGAAGAGTTGCCCGAATTTTTCCTTGGTATCTTTATTTGGATTATAAAGGGTTGAATCAGACTTCAGGACCCCGGAGAAGATACGCAGTATGGTCAGCTTTCCTGCAAACGGGTCCGCAACAGTCTTGAATACCAGCGCAGAAAATGGGGCATCGGGTGATGGAGGCCTTTCAACAGTCTCATCAGAGTTAGGCCTCTTACCTTTTTTGGGTAGTCTTTCTGCTGGGGAGGGAAGGCCCTGGATTATCAAATTCATCAATTGGGGGACACCTATGTTGAGGACCGCCGAACCGCATACAACAGGAATAAGGGTTTCGGATTTCATACCCTTGAGAAGGGTGGCTTCTATATCCTGAGGTGAAAGTTCTTCACCTTCCAAGTATTTTTCCATCAGCGCATCGTCTGCTTCCACGATGTTCTCTATCATCTTTTCACGCCACTGTTCGACTTGATCAGTCATATCTGATGGAATGTCACCCGTTTCGAAATTTCCACTGCCGTCTTTAGCAAAGGTGTAAGCCTTCATCTTTACTAAATCAACAATACCAGAGAAATCTGCCTCTGCGCCTATTGGGATGTAAAGCGGGGTGATTCTGCCCTCAAATCTGTTAGCTATGTCTTGGACAGTTTTATAAAAGTCTGCCCTTTCCCTATCCAGCTTGTTTATGAAGATTATTCTGGGAAGTTGAAGCTCATCTGCAAAGTCCCAGACCTTCTCGGTCCCAACCTTTACGCCTCCTGTTGAATCAACTACGACTACTACTGAATCTGCTGCCTGAAGGGAGAGTTTTGTGTCTGAGAGAAAGTTGTCATCACCCGGAGTATCAATGATGTTGATGACATGTTTTTTCCAATCAGCGTGGTGTATGGCAGTGCTGATAGTGATCTTTCTGGCTATTTCTTCTGCCTCAAAATCCATTACCGAGGTATTGTCGTCGACTTTGCCCAGTCTAGTTGTCATTTTGGCATCGAAGAGCATTGCTTCAGCTAGGGAGGTCTTTCCTGAACCAGCGTGTGCGATCAAACCGACATTTCTCAAAATTTCAGTTTTTCTTTCCATCTCAGCACCTCTTGATTTATTGTGTTTAGCTCAGCGGCACACGGAGCCGATGAGAGAAGATCCCACTGCTATGGTGGGACGCTAAGGGTTCCAAGCCGTTTACATGATGGCCATTAGCATTCTGTAAGGTGTACCTATACCTCATAAAAGGGAAGTTCCCATCTGATTATTGTCAGACAGAGAACCTGGCCGGGTTTCGCCGGTTTGGGTGGGGCTTTAATGGGCATGTTTGTGAAAAATCGACTTAACCTAATTGCCTGCGCCCCGCTTGATGGTGTCCAACCCACCATTCGACCCCGCAGATAACCTATTATATGCTTTACAAAACTAAATTCAGAAACTTACATCATCATCCGAAACAAAGTCAAGGTCAGTTTTAGACGAATCCGGTTTTCGGGCATGCAAAGCGAGCGGGTGGGGCAAAACAGATCATGGGAAGGGGAGGGGTTAAGGCGTGATGGATTACCCATGGCGAGGCCTGTAAGTTACTTTTATGGAATAATTTTTTTGATTGCGAATTCCAACGAATATGTTATTTTTAAAACTTTTCGAGTAGTAACAATAGCAAATCAAAAAAAGTTCTAGAGTTAGAGGGCACGGTAAAAAGACTCATGGTTTTCCGCGGTTGGGGGGCAATCCAGGTGGCGCGGGGCACAAGAACAATGACAATAGGCCAGCTTACTGAGGAATTTTTGAGACGCCTTGAAAAGGAAAAGGGTTGCTCTTCCAATACCATCAGGGCTTATGCGACGGATCTGTATGAGTTCTTTGATTATCTAATCTCAAGAGGAAAGATAAAGGGCTATGGAGAAAAGTGGAAAGCCCGGTCAATCGATTCTCTCGTGGTGAGGAGTTTCCTTGCTGAGCTTTTCAGGGCAAAGAAGAGAAGCACAATCGCAAGAAAGCTTTCAGCATTAAGGTCATTTTTTACATTTCTTGAAAAATTGGGCCTGGAACAAGGAAACCCAGCTTCAGAAGTCTCAACGCCTAAGTTAAAGAAATATATACCAGTTTACCTTACTGTGGATGAGGCTTTTAGCCTTTTGGGGATACCTCAAAGGGACTCTGTGCTGGGGCTTCGGGATGCTGCCATTTTGGAGGTTCTGTATTCCTGCGGATTGAGGGTAAGCGAAGCGAGTAGCCTGAATGTCGCAAGTATAGACTTTGACGGCAGGATTGTCAGGGTAGTGGGAAAAGGTAATAAAGAGAGGTTGGTTCCCATAGGGCGCCAGGCGGTAGAAGTACTGAGACAATATCTTGAGGCCTCTAGACCCATCAGAAGGAAGGGTAAGGGTGATGTGGAAAAGGGGCCGTTATTCATTAACTATAAGGGAGGAAGGCTGACGCCCAGGAGTATCGCGAGGATTATAAAAAAATATGCCCTGCAATGTGGTTTGAGCAGCGAGGTCAGTCCCCATGCTATGCGCCATACATTTGCAACTCATATGCTGGACGGAGGTGCGGACCTCAGGGCAGTTCAGGAACTCCTGGGGCACGAGAGCCTCAGTACTACCCAGAAGTATACTCATCTGACGCTCGACAAACTCATGGAGGTGTACGACAAGGCCCATCCCAGAAGTGGATAGGCTTTGAGCCAATAAACCATGGGATGAGTAATATTCTCTCAAGCGTGTGGCTGTAAAGGGTATGAGGAGATGAAAGGATTGAAGGTAAAAGGCATGGTAAGAGCAACTACCGTTCTAGGTGTGATAAAAGACGGCAAAGCCGTAATGGCAGGGGATGGTCAGGTCAGTCTCGGTGAGACCATTATGAAACACAGTGCCACCAAGGTAAGGCCCATGTACAAAGATCAGGTACTGGTAGGTTTTGCAGGGGCGGCGGCTGATGCCTTCAGCCTGCTGGAGAGGCTGGAAGGGAAACTGGAGAGCTACAATGGTAATCTCACGAGGGCTGCAGTTGAACTCGCAAAGGACTGGCGGACAGACAAGATCCTGCGCAGACTGGAGGCCCTGCTCCTTGCAATGGACAGGGAGCACATACTCATAATATCGGGTACAGGGGATGTTATAGAGCCCGATGAATCAATGGCAGCTATAGGATCAGGAGGGCCGTACGCGTTAGCCGCTGCTAAGGCGCTTGTTGCCCATTCAAGCCTAGATGCTGAGGATATTGTAAGGGAGGCTATGAAGATCGCTGCATCGATTTGCGTATATACCAATGACAATATTGTCATTCATGAACTGGGCTGAAAACCTTAGGAGATAGATGGGAGATGGACTTCAGCCTGGTAACCTAACAGCCTGTGTACATAATGAGGCGACATATGGATAATCAAGAGTTCACAGAAAACGAGTTCATGAAAGTTTTGACACCAAGGGAGATCGTCTCGGAACTGGATAAGTATATCATCGGCCAGGATGAGGCCAAGAGGTCCGTGGCTATTGCGTTGCGAAACAGGTGGCGGCGGCAGCAGGTACCGCCCGATCTCAGGGACGAGATAGCCCCGAAGAATATTATAATGATCGGGCCAACAGGTGTGGGGAAAACGGAAATTGCCCGCCGATTGGCGAGGTTGGCCAACTCCCCCTTTATCAAAGTGGAAGCCACAAAGTTCACTGAAGTGGGCTATGTAGGCAGGGACGTGGAATCTATGATTCGGGATCTTACCGAGCTTGCAGTAAATATGGCAAAGAAGGAAGAACAAGAAAAGGTCAAGGAGAGGGCCAGAGAACTGGCTGAAGAGAGGCTACTGGACATCCTGCTTCCCAGGAAAAAGGAAGAACACAAGGAAATTGAGGAAGGCGAGAAAGATAAGGTGCTGGAAGTGGTGCGCTCGGATAGGGCAGAGCCCTCTTCAACTAGGGAAAAACTGCGACGGATGCTGAGGGATGGAAAACTGAATGAACGATATGTTGAGCTTGAAGTGAGTAATAAGAGTATGCCCATGGTGGAGATATTCTCTGCAGCAGGGCTCGAGGAGATGGAATTCAATATAAAAGAGGTCTTTGGGAGCATATTTCCATCCAAGAAAAAAAGGAGAAGAGTAAAGATACCCGAGGCGATTGAAATCTTGGCCCAGGAAGAGTCCCAGAAGCTGATAGATATGGACAAAGTCGTCGAGAAGGCCATCCGCATGACAGAGCAAAACGGAATCATATTTCTTGACGAACTTGACAAGATCGCTGGGGCAGAGTCAGGCTATGGACCTGATGTTTCGAGGGAAGGTGTTCAGCGGGACCTTCTGCCAATCGTTGAGGGATCCACTGTTCTTACAAAATACGGGATGGTGAAGACTGACCATATTCTGTTCATAGCCGCTGGGGCCTTTAATGTCAGTAAGCCGTCTGACTTGCTGCCTGAGCTTCAAGGCAGGTTTCCCATAAGGGTTGAACTTGACTCGCTCACAATGGAAGATTTTGTGAGAATCCTGACAGAGCCGAAGAATGCGTTGATTACACAGTATAAGGCCCTGCTTGCCACTGAGGGTATTAAGCTGGAATTTGATGAAAAGGCGATCAGAGAGATCGCGAATATTGCCAGTCTCGTAAATGAACGCATGGAAAACATCGGGGCGAGACGACTTCAGACAGTGATGGAAAAACTACTTGATGAAATATCCTTTGATGCCCCTGACATGGCCGATAAGGAAGTGCTTATCACCAGGGACTATGTCAAAGAAAAGCTCAGTGATATCCTCGAAGATGAAAACCTCAGCAGGTATATCTTATGAGAAGTGATACAATCCGGGCAAAAATACTCATTGAGGCACTGCCATACATACAGCGGTTCAATGGAGCTACCGTAGTGGTGAAGTATGGTGGACACGCCATGGTGGATGAGAATCTTAAGCAGAACTTTGCACTGGATATCATATTGATGAAATACGTTGGCCTAAATCCTATTGTGGTACATGGGGGTGGACCTCAAATTGGGGAGTTCCTGAGGAGGCTTGCCATTGAGTCCGAATTCGTGGATGGCATGAGGGTCACTGATAGCCAGACCATGAGTGTGGTGGAAATGGTCCTTGTGGGAAGCGTGAACAAGGAAATAGTTAATCTAATCAATAGCAACGGTGGGCGTGCCGTGGGGCTCTCTGGAAAAGACGGAAGGCTCATTACGGCAAAGAAAATGAAATATGTAAGGAGGAAGAGTTCGGATCAGCCCCCGGAGATCATTGATATGGGTATGGTGGGGGAAATCGTATCAGTGGATACCGCTATTTTGTCCACCCTTGTGGAGAAGGAATTTATTCCGGTAATAGCCCCCGTGGGGGGCGGAAGCAGTGGGGAGACTTATAATATAAATGCCGACCTGGTAGCAGGTCACATTGCTTCTGCCTTGCGGGCGCGCAAGCTGGTGCTCCTGACTGATACGCCCGGTGTGCTGGACGCAGAGAATCAACTGATTTCCACCCTTACCATGGAGGAGGCACAGAAGCTTATCGGCGATGGGGTCATCAAGGGCGGGATGATTCCAAAGGTCACGTGTTGCCTTGAGGCATTGCGCCGGGGGGTGAGGAAGGCCCATATCATTGACGGCAGGATGGAACATGCCATATTGCTGGAGATATTCACCAAGGGGGGAGTAGGGACGGAGATTGTACCGTAAGAATAAGGGGCAAGGCATAAGGTGTAAATAGAACAGAGAATATTGATTGATCATCGATGTCCAAAATAAACCGAGATCAAGAATGCTGGCTTAATAATATCAACTGGTTAAGGGTTAAAAATATTACTTGTACGATCAGGTTCTATACTTGAATCTATTTTGGCAGGGAAACGGCATATTCCCTCCGCTACGCTCGCTACGCCATCGTGGCTACGCTCACTGCGGATTTTGGCCCCTTCACCATCCTGGCTACGGGTCCAAAATACGCCGCTTCGGGAACATCCCGTTCCCCTGCCTTTTGCGAAAATCCGATTCTGGAGAAGACTGTTCAATGATGAAGTTTAAATGAAGAACTCTTATTTAGTGGAAAGGCAAAGTTATGGAAGAGGAAACAGTATCCAGTATTGATCAGGCGGATCGTTATATGTTTAAAACATATAGTAGATTTCCCATAACACTGGTGAGGGGCGAGGGGTGCCGTGTATGGGATGAAGAGGGCAAATCCTACCTTGACTTTGTTGGTGGCATCGCGGTTTGCGCCCTTGGGCACAGTTCGCCCATAGTTACCAAGGCCCTGGAAGAGCAATCACGTATGCTCGTCCACGTATCCAACCTCTTTTACACAAAGCCCCAGATAGAGCTGGCCCGTCTCCTAGTGGAAAATTCATTTGCAGACAGGGTCTTTTTTGCAAACAGTGGTGCGGAAGCGAACGAGGCGGCCATAAAACTTGCCCGCAAATATGCCAGAGATAATATGGGTGAAGGGAAGTTCGTCATTGTATGCATGGAAAATTCATTTCATGGTCGCACCATGGCTACACTGTCGGCTACTGGTCAGGAGAAGGTGAGAAAAGGCTTTGACCCCCTTTTGAGTGGATTTAAATTTGTCCCCTTCAATAATGTGGAAGCTATCGCAGAGGCAGTTGATGATGCGACATGCGCGGTGATGCTGGAGCCCATCCAGGGCGAAGGAGGAGTGGTAGTCCCTGATGAATCATATCTCAGGGATGTCAGAGGCCTTTGCGATGAAAGGGGTATCCTTCTCATATTTGATGAAGTTCAGGTGGGCATGGGCAGGACAGGGAAACTCTTCGCCCATGAACACTATGGCGTGAGTCCTGACATTATGACGTTGGCCAAAGCACTTGGCAATGGCCTTCCCATTGGGGCCATGCTTGCTACTGAAAAGCTCAGTGAGAGTTTTGGGCCTGGAACTCATGCCAGCACATTCGGAGGAACACCTCTGGTCACCGCAGTAGCCAGCGCTGTGGTCAAAAGCATATTGGAGGACGGGATACTTGAGCGTTGCAGCCAGATGGGATTGTACTTCAAGGAAAGGCTCCAAGGACTGGTGGAAAAATATGATTTTGTAAAGGAGGTAAGGGGCCTGGGATTGATCTTAGGCCTTGAGCTTGAAACACAAGGAACTCCTGTAGTTAATACCTGTCTAGAAAAGGGGTTTCTGATAAATTGCACGCAAGACAAGACACTGCGGTTTTTGCCTCCGTTGATCGTGGAGCAGGAGGAGATCGATCAAATGGTGGACTGCCTTGATGGCGTTTTTTCGCTGATGAAGTAAATCGGCTTTCTAAAAGGTTATCAAATGACACGGCATATTCTTAAAGTTAGAGACCTGAGCAAGGAGGAGATAGTTTCTCTCATACAAAGGGCACTCGAGATTAAGGGCGCCGGAGAGCATAATGGCTTCGTTGTAAAGGGAAAGACTCTTGGCCTCATATTTGACAAACCCTCTACCAGGACCCGGGTATCTTTCGAGACAGCCATGTTCAGGCTTGGTGGAAGCACCATATATATGGGTAGGGGAGATACCCAGATGTCCAGGAACGAGCCAATCTGTGATACTGCTAGAGTGCTGTCAAGATACCTTGATGCACTGGCGATCCGCACTTATGGCCAGGACACGGTGGAAGAAATGGCCAGGTGGTCAGGTATTCCTGTGATAAATGCATTAACGGATATGTATCATCCGTGCCAGATTTTGAGCGACCTTATGACGGTTCAGGAGAAAAAAGGAAGGCTCGAGGGCCTGAGGATTGCCTGGGTGGGCGATGGAAACAATGTGGCAAACTCCTGGATAGATGCGGCAGCAGTGCTAGGATTTGAGCTTACCTTGGCTTGCCCCCGCGGGTTTTATCCAAATGAAGAGGTGCTTGGCCTAGCCGGGGATAATGTAAGGGTCGTTGAAGATCCCGTGGAGGCAGCAAACGGGGCTGATGTGGTTAATACAGATGTGTGGGCCAGCATGGGACAAGAAGGACAACGTGAGGAGAGAGTAAGGGCATTTCAGGGGTATCAGGTAAATAGCGAGCTTTTGAGCCATTGTCAGCCGGATGTCATTGTGATGCATTGCCTGCCGGCTCACCGGGGAGAGGAGATAACCGAGGAGGTGCTGGAGGGAGCAAGATCGGTTGTTTTCGACCAGTCTGAAAACAAGATGCACATGCATCAGGCGCTCCTTGAGTGGTTATTGGTGTAAAACAGAAGACACAGGTTGAAGGTGTTTAGGCTAGTTGAAGGGACAACAGTCTCCAGCCTTGAGCCTATGGACCTGAGTAGTTAGGATGTCATTTGACATTTGAACTTTGACATTAGGCATTTCAAGGAGGTAGTACATTGTCACAAGAAATTAATAAAATAGTGCTGGCCTATTCCGGGGGACTTGACACCTCAGTGATCCTTCATTGGTTGAAGGAGACGTATCAGTGCCCTGTGGTGGCATATGCCGCAGATGTTGGTCAGGGCGAGGAGCTGGATGGTATTAAGGACAAGGCCCTGAGCACAGGTGCCGACGAGGTCATCGTCGAAGATTTGAAGGAAGAGTTTGTGAGAGACTTTGTATGGCCTGCACTAAGGGGCAACGCCATCTATGAGTCTGCTTATCTGTTGGGAACTAGCCTCGCAAGACCTATCATAGCCCGTGGGCAAGTAGAGGCGGCAAAAAGAACGGGGGCCGATGCGGTTAGCCATGGGGCGACAGGTAAAGGCAATGATCAGGTGAGGTTTGAGCTTACATATATGGCCCTTGACCCTAACCTGAAGATAATCGCGCCATGGAAGATCTGGGATTTCAGGGGTAGGGAGGATCTTATAGCTTACGCAGAAAAGCACGGCATCCCGGTGCCTGTGACAAAGGAAAAACCCTATTCCAGTGATCGGAACCTTCTCCACATAAGCTTTGAGGCAGGGATCCTGGAGGACACCTGGATGGAGCCACCAGAGGATATGTTCGTCCTGAGTGTGTCACCCGAGAAGGCCCCTGATAAACCCACCTATGTGGAAATAGAGTTTGAAAGAGGTAATCCTGTGGCAGTAGACGGGCAACCTATGAGCCCCGCTCAACTCCTGGCCCACGTGAACAAATTGGGAGGGGAAAACGGGATCGGGCGTATTGACTTGGTTGAGAATAGATATGTGGGTATGAAGTCAAGGGGTGTTTATGAAACCCCTGGCGGAACAATCCTTAGGGTCGCTCATATGGCGGTGGAATCCATCACAATGGATCGAGAAGTTATGCATATTCGGGACAGTCTCATCCCTCGTTATGCAGAGATGATTTACTACGGATACTGGTTTTCACCAGAGCGGGAGATGATGCAAGCCCTGATTGATGAGAGCCAAAGGAATGTGACGGGGGTGGCCAGGCTCAAGCTTTACAAAGGCAATTGCATTGTGGTGGGAAGGAAGTCAGATGTTTCCCTTTATGATCCGGATTTTGCCACGTTTGAGGGCGATGAGGTTTACAACCAGAAAGATGCAGAGGGATTTATAAGGTTGAGTGGGCTCAGGCTGAAGATTGCAAGGCTCTTGGAGTCGAAGCGGAAAGGTAGGTAAGGACTGCATCGATGGCTGAGAAGACTTGGGGAGGCAGGTTTAGTGAAGAAATTGATGAACTGGTGGATCGTTTTAATGCATCCATTGGCTTTGATCGTGCGCTTTATAGGGAGGACATAGAGGGAAGCATCGCGCACTGCAGGGCCCTTGCCAGGGCCGGGGTCCTCACAAAGCAGGAAGCGGACAGACTCGTCCAGGCGCTGCAAGAGATAATGGCAGAACTGGACAAGGGACCTTATCCCCATGAGGGTCATTTCGAGGATATCCATACCCTAGTAGAGCGCGCCCTTATAGATAAGGTTGGGCAGTTGGGCGAGAAGCTACACACTGCAAGGAGTCGCAATGACCAGGTGGCCCTGGACATGCGCCTTTATGTGAGGAATGCCTCAACCAGGATTATCTCATTTATCCAGGAAGTGCAAAAGGCAGTGCTCTTACAGGCAGAGAATAATCTTGATGTAATATTGCCTGGTTATACACATTTACAGCGTGCTCAACCTGTTCTATTGGCACATCATCTCATGGCCTATTATGAGATGCTGAGGAGGGACCGCCAGAGGTTTGAAGATGGGTTGAAGAGAACAAACGTTCTGCCTCTTGGAAGTGCAGCCCTTGCAGGTACTACCTTTCCTTTGGACCGCAAGTTCATAGCCGAGCAGTTGGGGTTTGAAGGGGTGTCAGCCAACAGCATGGATGCTGTAAGTGACAGAGATTTCGTGCTTGAGTTCCTGTTTGACTGTTCTGTAGTAATGATGCACCTGAGCAGACTGGCTGAAGAAATTGTGCTGTGGTCCACACAAGAGTTCGGCTTTATTGAAATACCCGACGCCTTCTGCACTGGCAGCAGTATCATGCCCCAGAAAAAAAATCCTGATCTGGCCGAGCTGCTGAGGGGTAAGACGGGAAGAGTCTACGGCCATCTTATGGCTCTCCTTACGGTGATGAAAGGACTGCCTTTGAGTTATAACAAGGATATGCAGGAGGACAAAGAAGGGCTGTTTGATACGGTCGGGACCGTTGAGATATGTCTGGAAGTAGCAGCCCGTTTGATGAATGCGGTGAGGTATCAAAAAGATAAGATGGAAGCAGCAACAGCTCGTGGTTATCTTGTTGCTACTGATCTTGCTGACTACCTTGTGCGCAAAGGGGTGCCTTTTCGCAAGTCTCATGAGATAGTAGGGCGAATAGTGCTGAAGTGTATAGAAAGGGGCATTGAACTGCACCAGTTGGACCTGGAAGAGATGGAGGAGATCTGCCCCGACATTGACGAAGATGTCTATGATTGGCTTGATGTGAGGAAGTCCATTAAGCGCAGAGGCCTTGAAGGGGGCACTGCCCCTGAGACGGTCCGTGACGCGATCCTGAAGGCAAAACAGGAGTTGGGAATTGAGACATAGTTCCGATATAGGCGGGTTGGTACAAGGTAGAGGAGCGTTCCTAGCATTGGTAAACGTATTGATTCTGTTGAGCTTGATAGGAATGCTGGTAGTAGCTGGCTGCGGCAAAAAGGCCGATCCTTTCATACCAAAAAAGAAGGTTTCCCAGGTTATCCGATCTTTAAATGGCCAGTATCTGGATGGACAAATAGTATTAAAAGGCAGGGTGATGAGGCCAGGGACGTGGAGAAGTGCCAGATCCCGAGAGATCAGGCTTAAGGTCGATTATAGCAGGTACGGTATCGGGCATGGTCCATGCCAGGACTGCCCTGTTGATTTTAAGAAGCATGAGATGATCTTGGCAAGAATCTCACAAGAGGGCAATTTGGTTGCCCGGTGGCCGGTTACGGAAGGAAAGGGGCTCTACGTGTTCAAGCTACGGGTCATGGGTGATGACGGGGGTCTGGGACCAGGGAGTGAAATAGTCCGGGTCATTGTACCGTAGTACGAGAGGAACCAGAATGCACCATTTTCATTATGTAGACAATGAGCTTTATTGTGAGGAGGTGCCGATTCAGAGAATTGCAAAAGAAGTTGGCACACCCTTTTATCTGTATTCTCACGCTACACTGAAGATGCACTTTAAGGCCTTTGATGGGGCATTTACGGACATCAGGCACCTGACCTGTTTCTCCATGAAGTCAAATTCTAATTTGGCAGTCGTGAGGCTTTTTGCCCTTGAGGGCGGGGGTGCGGATATTGTCTCCGGGGGCGAATTGTACAGGGCGCTCAAGGCAGGGGTAGATCCCCAAAAGATTGTCTTCTCAGGGGTGGGAAAAAGGCCAGAGGATCTCGCCTACGGACTTCAGAGCGGTATTCTGATGTTCAATACAGAGTCCTCCCAGGAGATAGAAAGGCTTAATGCCATAGCAGGAGACATGGGGAAAAAGGCCAGGATAGCGCTTCGGGTTAATCCCGATGTGGATCCAGTCACCCATCCTTACATATCTACGGGCCTCAGGGAGAACAAATTTGGAATTGATATTCGTGAAGCACCGGAGCAATACACCAAGGCGGCCCAGATGCCTCACCTGGAGATCACTGGGATATCATGCCATATCGGCTCTCAGCTCACCCAAGTGGATCCTTTTATAGAGTCGCTGAGGAAGCTTCTGTGGCTTGTGGAAGTGCTTCGTAACGCCGGTATATCTATCGAATATCTTGATCTGGGGGGAGGCCTAGGCATTACTTACAGTGACGAAGAGCCTCCCCACCCTGCGGAGTATGCCCAGGCCATAAAGGGTGAAGTAAAAGATATGGACCTTACTTTATTATTTGAACCTGGAAGAGTGATAACCGGGAATGCTGGAATCTTGGTGACCAAGGTTTTGTATACCAAATCTACTGCGGAGAAAAATTTTCTTATTGTAGATGCGGCGATGAACGATCTCATTAGGCCGAGTCTCTATTCTTCTTATCACGCCATTGAGCCAGTGGTGAAAAGGGATCGCGCAAAGATAAAGGCGGACGTGGTAGGGCCGATTTGCGAGTCGGGCGACTTCCTTGCGAAAGACAGGGAACTGGACGCCATGGAACCTGATGAACTCATGGCAGTGATGAGCGCGGGGGCCTATGGGTTTACGATGTCTTCCAATTATAATTCCCGGCCTCGCGTGGCAGAGGTAATGGTCCGAGGGGAGCAATTTTACATTGTAAGGGAAAGGGAGACCTACGAGGACCTCATTCGGGGAGAAAGAATTCCTGAGTTTTTGGCAAGACTTTAGCCTTTTATCTCCTCCACCTGATGGGAGAGGGCTAAGGTGAGGATGAGCAGACATGCGATCGATTGAATTCTGGAAGATGAACGGTAGTGGAAACGATTTTATTATTATTGATAACCGTGACAGTTCCATAGCAGAGAAGGATATGTCAAATCTGGTGTTAAAGGCATGCAGGCGAAGGAGATCTGTTGGTGCCGATGGGGTTATTTTTGTTACTAAATCGGACGACTACGACTTTGCCTGGCGCTTCTTCAACGCCGATGGTGGGGAGGTAGAAATGTGCGGTAACGGCAGCCGGTGCGTATGCCGTTTCGCCTATTTAAAGGGGATAACAGGGCCAGAGATGACCTTTGAGACCTTGGCAGGGCCTATCTCGGGAAAGGTTAATGGCCGATTGGTGAGTGTACTTATGCCGCTGCCCGAAAAGCTGAAGCTTGATCTGGAGCTTGAAAAGGATCCTTCATGGAAGACAGTGGACTTTGTGAATATTGGAGTTCCACACGTGGTTGTGCAAGTGGAGGAGTTGGAAGAGTACCCTGTGGTGGAGCAGGGAAGGGCCTTACGCTACCACGAGGCTTTTTCCCCCGAAGGGACAAATGCTGATTTCATTCGGGTGCTGGGCGATGCTCTTATTTCCATGCGGACTTACGAAAGAGGAGTAGAAGATGAGACGCTGGCGTGTGGAACGGGCGCAGTAGCCTCAGTCGTGGTGTGTTCTGAAAGGGGGCTGGTGAAACCGCCTGTTAAGGTCAGAACCAGAAGCGGAGAGATCCTTACGATAGATCTTAAGAAGGATGGAGACAGATTTTCGGAAGTATGGATGGAGGGTAGTACCACTATTGTGTATGAGGGAAAGCTTCACGAGGAAGCACTGGATGGCAACGATCTATTATAAAGCCTTCAATAGAAAGGAGGTAACTCATGTTTAGTGGCTCTATTGTTGCTATGGTTACTCCGTTTAAAGACGGTAAAGTGGATGAAGAAGCCTATAGGGAACTTATCGAGTTTCAAATAGAGAATGGAACAAGCGCTATCGTCCCGTGCGGAACGACTGGCGAGTCTGCAACTCTGTCCATGGAAGAGCATGCCAGGGTTATTCAAATAGCGATTGATGCGGTGAACAAGAGAGTGCCTGTGATAGCTGGGACAGGTGGCAATAGCACTCGAGAGGCCATAGAGCTGACCGAACATGCAAAGAACGCGGGGGCGGACGCCACCTTGCAAGTAACACCTTATTACAACAAGCCTACCCAGGAAGGTCTCTATCAGCACTTCAAGGCAATAGCCGAGGCTGTACCATTACCACAGGTGCTTTACAACGTGCCGGGCAGGACCAGCATCAACATGTTGCCGGAAACTGTGGCGAGACTTGCTGAATTACCTGAGATTGTGGCCGTGAAAGAGGCTTCTGGCAACTTGGGGCAAATGGCGGAGATAGTAAGGCTGGCGGGAGACAAGATTACGTTGCTTTCAGGGGACGATAACCTCACACTGCCTGTGCTGGCCATAGGAGGCAGGGGAGTGATCTCAGTGGTGGCAAATATTGTTCCCAAGGATAACGCCGAGATGGTTAAGGCCTGGGAAAACGGGGATGTCAAGAAGGCTACTGAGATGTATTACAGGCTTCTGCCCCTTTGCAAGGCCATGTTTTACGAAACCAACCCGATTCCAGTCAAAACTTCTCTGGCACTTATGGGCAAGATTAGCGGGGAAATGAGGCTTCCTTTGTGCGAGATGGCACCCGCCAATCTGGAGAAATTGAAAAAGGCCTTGAGCGATTATGGGTTAATGTAGCCTGGGTTCATTGCGTGAGGCTTGTGGGGCCCAATGCCCAACACCTAGCACCCGGCGCCCAACGCCTGACGCCTGAAGCCTGAATCCTACGGAGGTTTAGCATGCTAAAGGTGATAGTAGCCGGAGCAGCCGGCAGAATGGGGAAGAGGATAGTGGCAATGGTTGCAGAGAACCCTTTGACTGAACTTGTAGCTGCCTTTGAAAAGCCAGATCACTCCTCCATCGGTCAGGATGCGGGCAGCGTGGCCGGCATAGGCGGGGTGGGCGTAATTATTAATGGATCGCTGCGGGAGGTAATCGATAAAGGAGATGTGCTTATTGATTTTACCACGCCCGAGGCTACACTTCGCAACCTCAAGGTTGCCTCTGAGAAAGGGCTCCCAATTGTTGTAGGAACAACAGGGATCAGTGACGATGCGCTCAAGGAGGCAGAGGAGTTAGCGCGAAAAACCAGATGTGTAATGGCTCCTAACATGAGCGTTGGTGTTAACGTAATGTTCAAGATCGCAGGGGAGATGGCGAAAATTCTTGGCGGAGAGTACGATATGGAGATCCTTGAGGTGCACCATCGCTTCAAGAAAGACGCCCCAAGCGGTACCGCTATAAGGCTTGCAAGGGTATTGGCTGAGGCGACCGGACGGGACCTTGAGAAGGTAGGAGTCTATGAGCGAAAAGGATTCATAGGACAGAGGAGCAAAGAGGAGATAGGTATACAAACCTGGCGGGCTGGCGACATAGCCGGTGAGCATACGGTCCTTTTTGGGGGCATAGGCGAGAGGCTGGAATTGATCCACAGGGCGCACAGCCGAGACAACTTCGCCCGAGGGGCTGTAAGGGCAGCACTTTGGGTGGTCAAACAACCTCCTGGACTCTATGACATGCAAGATGTGTTAGGGCTGAAGGACAGATAGGCGTCAACAAATAAGACACAGAAGTGAGGAGTTAGGAGCGAGAAATCCTATTCAGGCTGAGAGGGTTCAGGCAGTCTGATAATTCTGAGCTGAGAAAGGTGGAGATATGGCAGGTTTTTTTGAGAGAGCGGAACGACTAAGAAAATTGCCACCATATCTTTTTAGGGCAATCGATGAGAAGAAGGCTGAGGTAAGGGCAAGGGGAGTTGATATCATTGATCTGGGTGTGGGAGATCCTGATATCCCAACACCAGCTCATATAGTGGACGAGTTAAAGCGGGCAGCAGAAGATCCCGCCAATCATCGTTACCCTTCGTATTCGGGCATGAGGGAATTCAGGGAAACAGTTGCTCAGTGGTACAGGAGCCGCTTTGGTGTCGAGCTTGATCCTGACAGGGAGGTAGTTTCACTGATAGGGAGTAAGGAGGGTATTGCCCACTTTCCCCTGGCATTTGTAGATCCAGGCGACGTGGTGCTGGTACCTGCTCCCGCATATCCAGTTTATGGGATAGCCACGCTTTTTGCTGGTGGCGAGCCATATATCATGGCCTTAAAAGAAGACAGTGGATTCTTGCCAGATCTAGACTCGATCCCAGATGATATCCTGACAAGGGCAAAGTTGATGTTCATAAATTATCCCAATAACCCCACGTCGGCAACGGCCGATAAAGATTTTTTCCGCAGGGTGGTAGAGTTTGCAAAGACAAACGAGGTAATAGTCTGCCATGATGCAGCCTATACCGAGATGGCTTTTGACGGCTATCGGCCCCCAAGTTTCCTGGAGGTGGAAGGGGCCAGGGATGTAGGTATAGAGTTTCACTCTCTTTCCAAGACATATAACATGACCGGATGGAGGATTGGCTTTGCTGTGGGCAACCGCGAAGGTGTGGCCGGGCTTGGTGCGATAAAGACCAATATTGACTCGGGAGCTTTCCAGGCGGTGCAGTGGGCTGCTATGAAGGCACTTACCGGGCCTCAGGACTGCGTAGAGGAGATGAGGAGAATATACCAGGACAGGCGCGATGTAATGGTCGCGGGGCTTGAGCAGGCTGGCTTTGAGGTAAATAAACCCAAGGCCACATTCTACCTGTGGGTAAGATGTCCAGAAGGATATAGCTCCGCAGAAATCACAACGAGGCTGCTCGAGCAGGCAGGGGTAGTGGTAACGCCCGGCAATGGATTTGGAGAGCCAGGAGAAGGTTATTTCAGGATTGCCCTTACGCAGAACAAAGAGCGGCTCCAGGAGGCGGTGGAGAGGATAAGGCGGATAGGCTTGTAATATTTCGAGAAGTGGTACGGAATATTGGGATAGGGGTATCAAAGAATTTAGGAATTTCGAATATCGAATAACGAATGCCCAATGTAGAAATGATAGTTTCCCGCAGGGCTTCGCGCAAATGACGGTGATTCTTACCGGTGGGGGGCAAGGTTGATGGCTTAAAGCTCGAACAATGGGATTGATGAAACTAGATGTATATATAGGTCTGGGATCAAATCTTGGGGATAAGAGAGCTAATTGTTTGAAGGCGCTCAGGATGATTGATCAGCTCAGAGATTCAGAAGTTAGGGCCGTCTCGCCGTTTTACAGGACTGAACCTGTGGGAGTGGAGGGTCAGCAGGACTGGTACCTTAACGGTGTGGCACAACTGGCCACAACATCTCAGCCCGGGACTCTAATGAAAGAACTTCTGGCAATAGAAAAAGAACTGGGCAGGGAGAGGAAAAAGAGATGGGACTCGAGGACTATTGATCTAGATATATTGTTCTATGGCGACAGGGTAATTCATGAGGGATCTCTGGAAATACCGCATCCCAGACTGCATCTCAGGCGTTTTGTACTTGTGCCTCTGGCCGACCTTGTGCCAGAGCTGATTCACCCGGTTCTCAACAAGACCATAAGGGAACTGCTCGCAGAATGCCCCTCAAAGGGGCAAGAGGTGATGAGGCTGGAGGAAGGGTAATGCGCCTTATAATCCTCGCTATCTTGTTATATCTGTTGTATCGGGTGGTGAAAAATTATCTCTCGAGAGGTCAAGATGGGAGTCGTGAGGATAGGGCGGGGGAGGTCAGCGAAATGGTGCAGGATCCGGTGTGCAAGACATTTGTAAGGGTGCGGGATGCTGAAAAGCGCGTCATTGGGGGACGGACATATTACTTTTGCAGCAAAGAGTGCGCCGAGCGTTTTGAAATTGAGGAAAAATCGAGCAATTAAGGAGGAGCCATGAAATTCTTTATTGATACTGCAAACCTGGAGGAGATCAAGAAGGCCAATGACCTGGGGCTGCTAGATGGAGTGACCACGAATCCCACCCTGATTGCCCGGGAGGGAAGGGCTGATTTCAGGGAATTGCTCAAGGAAATATGTGGAATCGTGGATGGACCGGTAAATGCTGAAGTTGTGAGCCTAGAGGCCGATGGAATGATTAAGGAAGCAAGAGACCTTGCCAAACTCGCTGATAATATTGTTGTGAAGATCCCTTTGATTGAGGAAGGGCTCAAGGCTGTTAAGGCGCTGGCCGCTGAAGAAATTAGGGCCAATGTTACCCTTTGCTTTTCACCTGTCCAGGCCCTTATGGCGGCAAAGGCGGGTGCTGCATATATTAGCCCCTTTGTGGGTAGATTAGATGATATCAGCCACAGGGGAATGGACCTTGTGGAGCAAATAGCAACAATATACGAGAACTATGGGTATGAGACTGAGATTATTGTGGCAAGTATTCGCAATCCTACCCATGTGCTGGATGCGGCACTAATGGGCGCGGATATAGCAACAATACCGTATAAGGTGATGCAGCAGTTGATAAAGCACCCGCTGACCGATATAGGGCTCAGCAAGTTCTTGGAGGACTGGAAAAAATTGGGATAAGCGGAGTAAAATGGACAACCTGCACCTGTGTGGCCGCAGCTTTTATGACGATCATGATTTTCAGTGCCATTTCACGTGCGGATATTTATAGATTTAAGGATGAAAATGGCGTTTGGCATTTTACAAACGTAAAAGATGATGCACGTTACAGGCTCTTCATAAAGACGAAAAAGACCACCTCAAGGGCATACATAAAAAAATACGAAGGAATAATCCAGCAAGCGGCAAGGCAGTTCCACGTGGAGCCTTCTTTGATCAAAGCCATTATTAAGGCGGAGTCAGATTTTGATCATAGGGCTGTTTCTCATAAGGGTGCACAGGGGCTCATGCAGCTCATGCCTGATACAGCCAATCAATTGCAAGTCAAGGATCCTTTTGACCCTGAAGAAAATATATACGGGGGGACGAGGTATCTGAGCCGACTGCTCAAACGGTTTAACAACAATAAACGGCTTGCGGTAGCCGCCTATAATGCAGGTCCGGAATTGGTGGAGAGGGCAGGTGGTGTGCCTCCTTTGCCTGAGACAAAGCGGTTTGTTGAAAGGGTATTGAGGTACTACCATGAATTCAGTAGGAGATAGGGGAGGGGATTGCACCTTTACTCATCAGAGACAACGATGAAAGGAAAATCAACCAGGGGTGTATCGCGGATTCCGAATATCCTGACACTCGTCAGGGTGGCGTGTATTCCTCCTGTCCTGATCTTTCTCCATTTCCCAGGTCCACTGTTAAGCTTCCTAGCAGGCCTGTTCCTCGCTCTGGCTTTTGTTACTGATATCCTGGACGGTTTCTTTGCCCGGCGATATGAGTCGGTTACCACTTTCGGAAAGTTCCTTGACCCCCTGGCAGACAAGATCCTGGTTTGTGTAACGATGATAATGCTTATTCCGCCGGGTAGAATCCCTGTGTGGATGGTCATTATCATTGTGGCAAGGGAGCTGGCTGTCACAGGGCTCAGGGGGGCGGCGGTCAAAGAAGGTATAGTAATAGCGGCCCGCTCCCTTGGCAAATATAAGACCATATTTCAAAGTGTGGCACTTGTGGCCCTGTGTATTCACTACACCTATTTTGGTATTAATTTTCATAAGTTGGGAATAATCATCCTCTGGCCAGCACTTATCTTGACGATATGGTCCGGGTGGGATTATTTTCAGCAGTTCAGTCGGAGGGTCTTCTCTTCCTCAGGGCCAGACGAACGTCTTCCCTAGCGATGGGAGTCACGAGACAAACATTTTTGCACCAGTTTTGAGCCTTTTCCCTCCAGCCTAATATTTTTGCGAAGTGGGGAGATAAGCTTTATCATACTGGGCCCGAACAGATCCGAGGGATTTTGACCAACAGTATTTTTGGTTGACAAACGGAGTTTGTGCAGTAAAATTATAGTATCAATCAGGCGGGAATAGCTCAGTTGGTAGAGCCCCACGTTGCCAACGTGGTTGTCGCGGGTTCAAGTCCCGTTTCCCGCTCCACTTCTAAGAGGCGGCATAGCCAAGTGGCTAAGGCAGCGGTCTGCAAAACCGCTATTCACCGGTT
>CAZAKC010000012.1:19114-41111 GCA_964485655.1 uncultured Desulfobacteraceae bacterium | reverse complement strand
ATAGTCCAGATTGTTCTATCAACGCATTTATCATCCTCGCCCAGTATACCGCAGTATACCTCTACCACTACGTCAGAGGGTTCGAGCTGGCCCAGGTGAATCTCAGCTTCCACGTGGCAGTTATCGCCAACTTCCATTTCTTCCAGCTCGGGCATCACAACTTGTTTGATGGTAACCTGCCCCCAGCCATACATCACCTTGTCTCGCCATGCAGAAAGGGACTTTAAGGCGTCCCAGCCGTTCTCTTCGAGATGAAAGGCCCTCTCGGCTGCAGGGATGTAAAACATCTCCCAGTAATCCTCCACCATTCTGTG
The DNA here is from genome assembly GCA_964485655.1 of uncultured Desulfobacteraceae bacterium. Taxonomy (GTDB): domain Bacteria; phylum Desulfobacterota; class DSM-4660; order Desulfatiglandales; family Desulfatiglandaceae; genus B111-G9. Next base: position 40,797 of record CAZAKC010000012.1, on the reverse strand, counting down.
GGTATTGAACACAGGGCAAAGCCGGTGCATTGATGTCTTCATCTTTTCCACCCAACCCCGTGGGATACCATCGGAGCCTCGTGAATAAAAAAGCGGGACGATATCCTTTTCGAGGATATCGTAAAGGGCACGCGACTCAATGTCATCCTGAAACCCCTCGTCTCCGTATTCCTCTCCATTGCCAATGGCCCAGCCGACATCCCGGTCGTAACCCTCATCCCACCAGCCATCGAGCACACTAAAATGGAGAGCTCCGTTGGCCACTGCCTTCATACCGCTCGTCCCACATGCCTCTAGTGGCCTCCTCGGAGTATTTAACCATACGTCCACACCCTGCACCATATACCTGGCCACTTCCATATCATAGTCTTCCAGAAATACTATATTTCGCCTGAATTTTTCCTGATTTGATATCTGCACAATCTGCTTTATCAGGTCCTTTCCCATCTGATCCTGCGGATGGGCCTTGCCCGCAAAAATGATCTGTACTGGGCGGCCTTCGTCCTTAAGGATTTTTTCCAGTCTTCCAATATCCTTCAGGATCAGATATGCCCGCTTATATGGAGCGAACCTGCGAGCAAAGCCTATGGTTAAGACCTCAGAACTCAAAACCTCATCTGCTATGGTAAGATCCCTGCTAGAAGCCCCCCTTCTGGCAAGCTGTGCCCTCAACCTTCTCCGAGCAAATGAGACAAGTCTCTCTCTCGCCCTTTCATGGGTCCTCCACAGCTCTGTGTCGGGGATGAGATCCACCCTTTCCCATACCTTTACATTATCCGGATCTTCGATCCATCTGGGCCCTAGGTATCTGTCATAGTTTTCCCTCATACCCTGGGAGATCCAGGAAGGTATGTGTACACCGTTTGTAATGTGAGTAATGGGGAGATCAACGTCGGGGGTCTTCGGCCATATCTTTTTCCACATTTGCCGGCTCACCCGCTCATGAAGCTGGCTGACCGCATTGCACCAATTTGATAACCTCAATGCAAGCACTGCCATGCAAAACCATTCGTCTTTATTCCTTGGTTCCTGACGGCCGTAGCCCATAAATACGTCGAAGCTTATGCCCAGAGACTTTGCATAGTGTTCAAGATAGCTCCTCATTAGATCCGGATGATAGGTATCAATGCCCGCAGGAACGGGTGTATGTGTGGTGAAGACGCTTGTCGCCCTCACATACTCAAGGGCTTCATTAAAGCTCAGGGCGTGGCGTTCTCTCAGGTCCCTTATCCTTTCCATAAGCGCGAAGGCCGAATGACCTTCATTGATATGAAAGACATCTGCCTCAATTCCCATTGCCGCTAAGGCACGCACCCCACCTACGCCAAGGATGATCTCCTGCCTGATTCTCATATCATGGTCACCGCCATAGAGCTGGGAGGTGATCTCACGCGCCCAGTCCGAATTTCCCTTCACATTAGTGTCCAGAAGGTACAGACAGAACCTTCCCACATTCACCTGCCAGATCTGGATCTTTACTGCCTTACCTTTCATGTCTACGGACACCGTAACAGGCTCTCCCTCCTCAGAGCGCACAAGCCTCATTGGCATGGTATTGAAGCGGTTCGCAGGATAGGTTTCCATTTGCCACCCGTCCTGTGTTAAGTACTGACGGAAGTAGCCCTTTTGGTAGGCCAGAGAAATACCGCAAACGGGCAAATTCAAGTCACTTGCTGACTTCAGGTGGTCACCTGAAAGTATGCCGAGACCTCCCGAATATATAGACAAGCAGTCCGCCACCCCGCATTCGGCTGTAAAATATGCAACTCGGAAGTGTCTTCCATGTTTACCAAAAATCCTTCCATTAACATGCTCGGATATGTAGCGCTTGAACTCATGGTATACCCTTTCCATATGGGCAAGAAAGCCCTCATCGTGGGCCAGATTTCTAACTTCTTTCTGGCTCAAGCGGCATAACAGCTCTACGGGATTCTTCCTCGTCCCTTCCCATAGCTCCGGATTCATCCTTCTGAACAATTCCGCTGCCTCGTGATTCCATACAAACCAGAGATTGTAGGCAAGCTCCCTAAGTGGTTCAAGTACCTTGGGGAGCCTTGGTTTTACGTCAATAGTCTTAATTGGGAATGTCATTTTGGCCTCGTGTATCGGTTAAACCGTCAATTTGTAAAATAGTTAAATCGTTGACTATGACATATCTATGTGGCCTCCATCCAGAAATCTCCTCTCCGATATTATCTTCCGTCATTCAACATCATCTTTGTAGGAGGAGTGGAACAAATGGAAATCCCACGCTTCCAGGGCCACATACAGACCATCCCTTCTTATAATCTCTTTCTCGTAGGTGTACCGTTCACCCTTGAAGATATCGACAAGCCATATCTTACCCTCACCCTTAACCCAGTTGAACGGAAGCCTTATTCTTCCCTGACTGGGAATGGGAGAAAAGTTGACGGCTATAATGCGCCTTTCCTCTCCTAGAAGCAATGACCATGCCAATAAGTTGTTACAGGTCTGGTTGTCCAGCCAGCCATCTATGGCGCACATCTGCCAGAGGCCTTTATGGAAGATGGGCTGGTTTACCTCGTTTAAGAGCTTCTCCGAGAACTGATAAGTTTCCTGGTCGACCGGCTCCTCTGGCACCCTTCTTAGTTGTACAGGTACCCGTACGCGCTTGCCTTCGAGTTGCCCATGATGCCACAACTTGGCCCCTGGAACTGTGGCGTGAATGACCATAGCTGCCTTTATCCGCTCCCTTCCGAAGGCCTGGAATGCACGGGGCTCATCATGATTCTCTAAGAAGCGAAGCATCCGTTCCTGCTCTGGCAAGGGTTTACTGAGTTGGGTTTTCAGCCCATCCACGTCGGAGTTCACAAGGGAATCGTAAAAGTCTTTGTCATAAACATAGTCAAATCCAGCCTCCAATAACTTCTTTTTAAGGCCCCAGTATGCCTCGGCAATGAAAATAAAATTACGCTGGCTATCCTTCACGCTGTTTATGGCGTAAGGCCAGAACTCTGGGGGCTTTTGTATTTCATGAATATACCCGCTCCATGTGTTGCGGAACACCTCGTTCAAAACAAGCATGGCCATATCACATCGCACCCCGTCGCAGTATCCGCCTATCTCTCTAAGCGTCTCCCCCATTGCTTTGTGGGTATCGCGCTTTGAGTAGTCCAGTTGAGCGGTATCTGTCCAGGGCGGAAAATAGGGGTCTCGCCCATGAGCGATGCAAATCGGGTCTTCAGCACTGGCCGGTGCGAAAAAGCCCTCGGGACATGTGTTTATTTCGCCGGGCACGATATTAATATAGTAGTGAGGTCGTTGGCTAATCCAGTGGTGGTCGCATGCGGTGTGGTTTGGGACAAAGTCCAGGATCAATTCCACTCCCATGTCATTGAGCTTCTTCCTCAATAGAGCAAGGTCATCAAGTATCCCAAAGTGCGGATCAGGCTTGTAGGCACGTACCGCATAGGGAGATCCTCCCAGATCCTCTAACTCAAAATCCGGCAAGATCTTTTCACATTCTTTTTTGAGCCCTTCCGCATTCCGAGCCTCCTTTTGAGAGAAAGGGCTCCTTTGCCAAATTCCCATGAGCCAGACGGCATCCATGCCCTTGTCTTTTAAGGCCTCCCACTGTCTCATTGGAATATCACAGAGCTTAACTGCCCTCGCCTCCTTGTTTGATAACTCGTAAAGCCAGGTCATCAGGTTAATCTCATAGATATGGGGATTGTTCTTTCTCATATTCTGCCATATATTTCCGCCATATCTCGCAGGTGCCGGGCCAGCATGGAGTCTATCTGTTCGGGCAGAAGCCTCCATAGCCAGTTACCCTCCCTTCTTGCAGGCCTATTCATCCTCGCCTCTTCGCCGAGCCCAAGAACATCCTGCATAGGAAATATGGCAGTATTAGCCACCGACATCATTGCCATCCTGACAAACTCCAAGTGAGCCTCCTCTGCCGATATGTCCCGGCCCAGATACCTGAACACCCTCTCCCTTTGCTCAGGGGATGCCTCGTTTTCAAACCAGCCCCGAACCGTGTTGTTGTCATGGGTCCCCGTGTACACTATGCATTCCTTCTCGAGGTTATGGGGAGCATAGGGATTGGTGGGCAGGTCTTCGCCAAAGGCGAATAACAGAATCTTCATACCTGGAAATCCAAAATATCTTCTCACTTCTGTAACATCGGGAGTTATCACCCCGAGATCTTCTGCTATTATAGGAACGTCTCCTAATTCACTCTTGATACAAGCGAAGAAGTCCCATGCGGGCGCTTGTACCCATCTCCCATTGATAGCATTTCTCTCGCTTGCCGGCACTTCCCAGTACCCTACAAATCCTCGGAAATGATCTACCCGGACCATGTCATAAAGGGCCAAGTTATACCTTATCCTTTGAATCCACCAGGCGTATCCCGTCTCTTTTAACACGTCCCACCTGTACACGGGATTGCCCCAGAGCTGCCCTGTATCACTGAAATAATCTGGCGGTACCCCTGCGACAGTCAATGGTCTTTTTTCTTTATCCAAGTTGAACAGTTCCGGATGGCCCCAAACATCTGCACTGTCATGCACAACGTAAATGGGCATATCGCCTAGAATGAGGATTCCTTTCTCATTGCAAAAGTCCTTGAGGGCCATCCATTGGCTGTAAAGCAGAAACTGGACAAACCTAACTTTCTCTATCTCAGACGAGTGGGCTTGTTTGATTTCTTCTAGCGCCGAGGGATTTCTATCCCTCAACTCAGCAGGCCACTCAGTCCACGACCTACCATCAATTCCCCTTTTTATGACATTAAAGAGTGCATAATCCTCAAGCCAGTATCGTTGTTTCTCACAGAAATCGTCATAGCCTGCTGGCTTACCTCTGTTAGCGTACTTCTCGATAAAGAGGTCTGCGATTTTTTGCTTGTCCGAGATTGCCTTTTCATATCGTGCCCTGCCCTGATCGGCCCCCTCATTCAAAGATGCTACAGCCTCATCAGCAATCCATCCCCATTGCTCCAAAATCTCGCCACTCAGGAAAATCGGGTTTAAGGCAAATGCTGAAGAGCTGTGATAAGGGGAATTTCCGTGCACCGGATCCGTGGGTGTGAGAGGCAGGATCTGCCAGCAGGACTGTCCTGCGGACTCGAGAAACTCAGCAAATTTATATGCCCATGGGCCGAAGTCCCCAGTTCCAGAGGACGAAGGAAGGGAGGTGATGTGAAGCAGTATCCCACTTCGTCTTCGACGTGTCGTTTTAACTACGCTCATCCTAAGATTCGTCTAACTTCAAAAATACCGCAGCCAGAGGAGGCAGTACAATAGACAATGACAATTCTCGGCCATGCCAGGGAATCATTTCAGTGACTTTAGCACCCGGGTTCCCCAGCCCGCTTCCACCGTAAATTTCGGAGTCTGTATTTAGAACCTCCCTCCAGGCGCCCCGCTTGGGCATTCCAACTCTGAATCCATGCCTGGGAACGGGTGTAAAATTAAATGCGACCACCAACACCTCACTCTGGTTAGTCCCCTTTCTAATAAAACACAGGGTACTTTGGGCAGAGTCATCACAATCGATCCATTCAAACCCTGAGGCATCGAAGTCCAATTTATGCAAAGCGGCTTCGTCTCTGTACAGCCAGTTGAGGTCTGTCAGGAGTTTCTTCATCCCCTGGTGCAGCGGAAAGGCCAACAGATGCCAGTCGAGACTTTTTTCGTGATACCACTCATCCCACTGACCGAATTCCGCACCCATGAACAGAAGCTTTTTCCCTGGATGGGCATACATGTATGCAAAGAGAAGCCTCAAATTGGCGAATTTTTGCCAATCATCCCCTGGCATCTTCCTCAAAAGCGAGCCCTTGCCGTAAACTACTTCATCATGAGAAAGGGGCAGTACAAAATTCTCATTGAAGGCATAAAGCATCCTAAAGGTGAGTTTGTCATGGTGGTATCTACGATGGATTGGATCCTTTGACATATATTCTAGGGTATCATGCATCCATCCCATGTCCCACTTCATGCCGAAACCCAATCCCCCTGAATCCACGGGACGAGAAACCATGGGCCAAGCAGTGGACTCTTCTGCTATGGTTTGGGCATAAGGGAAATTTTTATATACCTCCTGGTTGAATCTTCGCAAAAAATCAATGGCTTCCAGGTTCTCACGGCCCCCATACTTGTTGGGAATCCATTCACCCTCTTTACGGCCGTAGTCAAGATAGAGCATAGAGGCGACCGCATCAACTCGGAGGCCGTCCACATGGTAGAGATCCAGCCAGAACAAAGCACTGCTGATGAGGAAACTTCTGACCTCGTTTCTTCCATAATTAAAGATAAAGCTGTCCCAGTCAGGGTGAATGCCCTGTCGGGGATTTGCATGTTCATAAAGATGGGTTCCGTCAAAAAACCCAAGGCCGTGCTCGTCCTTTGGAAAATGGGATGGGACCCAATCCAGGATCACTCCTATACTATTGCCGTGAAGTGCATCAATTAGGTACATGAAATCCTGGGGAGTACCAAGACGGCTTGTTGGCGCAAAGTAACCCGTCGTCTGGTAGCCCCAGGACCCGTAAAAGGGATGCTCCATTACGGGAAGAAACTCAACATGGGTAAAACCCATTTTCTTCATATACTGGGGAAGTGCCTCGGCCATTTCTCTGTAACTAAGAGGCCTGTCGCCCTGTTCCGGCACCCTCATCCATGAACCAAGATGTACCTCATAAATAGTTATAGGGGAGTTAAGAGAATTTCGCTTTACTCTTTCCTCAATCCATTCGTGGTCATGCCACTCATAACTAAGATTCCAAACAATGGAGCCAGTGCGGGGTGGCACCTCATTATAGAATGCGAATGGGTCTGCTTTCTCAACGCGATATCCATTGTATCTAGAACAGATGTGATACTTGTAAACCGTCCCAATACCTGCCTCAGGGATAAAGCCTTCCCATATGCCCGAGTTCTCCCTAGGCATCAGGTGATGTGATTCTTTTGACCAACTATTAAAATCACCCATTACAGAAACTTTCTCTGCATTGGGAGCCCAAACTGCGAAATACGTCCCTCTTTGACGTCCTGAAGAGATGTAATGAGCTCCAAGTTTATCATATAAACGAAAGTGAGTTCCCTCATTAAAAAGGTAGAGGTCATCATTATTAAGCAGCGAGAGGGTATTAGGAGGATGTCTATCTATTGGATTCATTTTCTTTCGTAGAAAAAAGGTTAGCTCTCTGTGAGAATGGACTGATACAGCTTCAGGTAGTGTTCTGCTGAGCGTCTCCACGAAAAATCACATTCCATGGCATTTTTGACAATTTTCTGCCATAATCTACGGTCTGAATAAAGTGAAAGTGCTCTCATGATTGCTTTGAGGAAAGCATCTGGATCATATGAACTGAATTTGAAGCCATTGCCCTGCCCACTTCGTGCATCAAACTCTTGTACTGTATCGTCGAGCCCTCCTGTTGCCCGGACCACAGGGATTGTCCCGTACTTGAGGGCGTACATCTGAGTAAGACCGCATGGTTCATAGCGCGAGGGCATCAGAAGTATATCTGATCCAGCAATAATCCTGTGGGCCAAGGGCTCATCGAAATCCTTTATGAAAGCAATCCTACCAGCATAACGGGCGGTGACATATTGCATATCCCGCGCGATATCTCCATCACCAGAAGCAAGTATCACGAGGTAAGCTTGTTCTCTCAAAACCTCATCTATGATCTGTAAAAGGAGATCGAGCCCTTTTTGCTTGTCAAGTCTCGTCACCACACAAAGGATCGGGGCATATTGGTCAAAACCTTTTAAGCCCAGCTCCCTTTTTAATGCTTCCTTGTTAATCTTTTTCCCGGCTACATGCCCTCTATGATAATGAGCCGACAGATACCTGTCTTTGCTTGGGTCCCACTGATCTTCATCCACCCCATTCAGAATACCTTGAAGTTTGTGGCGATGGGCGCTCAGGATCCCCTCCATACCCATGCCGTACTCATGGGACTGGAGCTCCTGTGCATACCTGGGACTGACGGTAGTTATTGCATCCGAAAAGACAATTCCCGCTTTAAGCAGGCTTATCTTTCCCCAGTACTCCAATGCTTCTGGATGGAAAAACTCTTTTTCATCCAATCCAGTGAGTCGCATTTTTTCTCTCGGGAAAATACCCTGATATCCTATGTTATGTATCGTGAATACGGTTCTCGTTTGTGAAAGTGCCTTATGCTTTGAGTATCTCGCACGAACCAGCGCAGGCACGAGGCCTGTCTGCCAATCGTTGCAATGGATAATCTGCACTCCTCTCGTGACTCCTTCGAAGAAATTCAATGCTGCAAGAGAAAAAAAGACAAATCTTTCGAAGTTATCATAATAATCACCGCACGCTCCCCCGTACAAGTTTGGCCTCTGATACATGTCCTCCCTGTCAATAAAATACACTCTCAGGCCCCCCTCACCCACTGATTCACGAATTTCTGCTTTAAGCCGATACTCACCCATCGGGATGTCCACTGTCGTTACGAGGGAAGTGGGGACATCTGTTTTCTTTATGGACCAGTAAAAAGGTATAACAAGGCGAATGTCTACTCCCAGCTTCTTGATTTCCCTGGGAAGTGCACCAGAAACATCTCCCAGCCCCCCTGTCTTTGCATAGGGACTAGCCTCTGATGACAAAAAAAGCACCTTGAGCTTTTTTTCTTGGACCTTTCCTTCCTTTGGCATCGTCTTCTGCCCCAACGGCGAATTTGAGGAGGAGTTAGAATAACAAACGCTTTTATACATAGCAATAAAACAAAAGCTCCATGAAACCGTAAAAAACCCGAATCGATCCTTTTCTGTCATTCCAGCGAAACCTGTTGTGGTGAAGGCAGGGAGCGCTAATCTAGTCATTATACTCGACTATGTACTCCCGCCTGCGCGGGAGAGATGGGTCCGTGACTTTTTACAGAACCGTCAAAAACTTAGCTTGACCAAACGTTAGAGCACGCCTACACTTTTGAAAGTTAGCCGAGGGGAGGTAAGCTATGAGAGACACTCTGGCCTTCATTATGGCGGGAGGCAGAGGAGCGAGATTGATGCCTCTGACCTCTGATCGCTCGAAGCCCGCAGTCCCATTCGGTGGCATTTACAGACTAGTAGACTTCACGCTTAGTAATTGTATCAATTCCCAGCTTTATAGAATCGTGGTATTGCCCCAATACAAGTCCCAGTCCCTTACTGAGCACCTCGAGGCCGGATGGAACATATTCAGCGCCAGACTGGGCCATTTTCTCAAGGTCGTCCCCCCACAGCAGAGAGTGGGACTGGACTGGTACAGAGGCACCGCCGACTCTATCAGGCAAAATCTCTACCTTATAGAGCGGACAAGGCCCAAATTTATCCTAATACTTTCAGGTGACCACATTTATAAGATGGACTACGGCCTTTTCCTAAGGTATCACAGAGAAAAAGATGCGGACTTGACCATATCCCTACTCGAGGTGGAAAGAGAACAAGCGCATCATTTTGGCATTGCCGTAGTGGACGATGAATATCGCATCTTGGGTTTTCAGGAGAAGCCAACAAGTGACGTAAAGACAATTCCGGGCGATACCACCAGGGTTCTAGCCTCAATGGGCATATATCTGTTCAGGACTGAAGCGCTTCTGGAAATTCTGCATACTATTAAAGGGGATGATTTCGGCAGGGATATAATACCCAACATTGTTAAGGATTACCTGGTTTATGCCTACCCTTACAAGCGTCTTAATAAGATCGAGGATCAAATTTATGTGACCATGGAGGATGGCGAGCGATTCTTGCAAACCGTCGATAAGACGCGCGATTCAACCTACTGGAGGGATGTAGGAACTCTGGATGCATATTGGAATGCCAATATGGATCTAACAGGGGTCGACCCCTTCTTCAACCTTTACGGTCGCAGATGGCCCATTCACACTCACCAGCTTCCGACACCGCCGGCCAAATTTGTCTTCAGTAGCGAGAGGCGGAATGGAGGCAGGGTGGGGAAGGCCCTTGAATCTCTGGTGTCACATGGAGGTATCATTAGCGGTACCGTCCGAAACTCCGTCCTATCCTATAACGTTGTCGTCCGAAGCTGGGCCAGTGTTGAAGAATCGGTAATCATGGATGGAGTGGTTATAGGGCGGCACTGTAAGATTAAAAAGTGTATTATTGACAAGGAGAATTTCATCCCCTCAGGCACGAGAATCGGCTATGATCCAATGGAGGATAGAAAACGCTTCACAGTGTCTGAAAGGGGGATAGTAGTAGTGCCAAAAGGTTACTACAAGGAATAAGTGGTGGCGCGCCTGGGAGGATTCGAACCCCCGACCCGCGGATTAGAAGTCCGCTGCTCTATCCTGCTGAGCTACAGGCGCACACCGGGCCTTTGAGTGTAAATCCATGAACGCTTCGCCGCCCTTTCTAATGTTTTAAGTATATCAATTTAGGACATTTGTGTCCAAAACAAAGATAAATCCATTGCCCCCCTCTATTCAAAGGGGCAAAGGAAAAGGCTCCTCTACAAGCTACCTTGATTCGCGGAGGTAATGATTGGTGGCCCCTCCATTGAGCACCTGGCGAAGGGCAACATTGGTATTTTCCTCCAGTTCGCCCATGATCTTCGCTAGAGCCCTAAGATGGATCAGGCTTTTCCTTGATTTGTTCTGGTGGGGCAGACCGAGCCTGGGATTACCCAGCATATCTATCACCCTGTCCAGAAATGCCTGATCAAATTGATCCGGCATCCGGTATATTAAATCAACCCATTGTTGCTTCAACTCATCCGGCGCTCCATCATAGGCGTTTATCAGAGCAGAGTCCTTACCCAGATAGAGAGTGCGGCGAAGCGCATCAAGTGTTGCCCGCACTCTTTCTTTTATTTGGCTGTTACCATTGTCACCCGCAAGGATCCTGTTCCATTTATCCTCTATCTTGACCCTAATCCAGTTTTCCGCCTTCTCCGGTGCCAAAGAGAATTCAAGGAATTTCCTGTGGGCATCTCTTAGTTCCCTTTTTATTCTTTCGTCCCCGCCTTCAACAGAGTCCAGGGCCCTTTCAAGATCTGCAATGTAATCTTCCTTGGCTGTATCTATCTTACAACCTTCCCTGATAATTTCTTCCCATTGGTCTCTCAAAAAGCCCACTTCGTGTTTTATAAGAGAGAAAATTAAACCGGATTTGGTGATAGTATTGCGAAGTGAGTCAGATATTATGTTGCACGAATTAACCTTGTCCTGCGCCAGCTCGCGCATGGCTTTGAGGGACTCTTCCCTTAATTGGTAGGAAAGCAGCTCAGTTCCTAGCGTGCGTGAGAGCTTTTTGATCAAACGGGTCTCAGGGCTATCAATTTTTATTGTGCCAGGCCGGAAGTGTATCTTGATGACCGCTACCACCATGTATTCCGTATCCTGCCAGATAGCCTGACCGTCCCAATTCCTGGGGTACTCTAAGTTTGGTTCTCCTTCTAAAAACAGGTCCTGCTTTCGGATGAGCACCGGTTCCATATGGTGCGAATCTTTCCTTCTGCGGCCAACTTGGACCCGTGCACTGCGCGTGTCGGTCTCAGGATCTTCAGCGGTCCAACTCTTTTGCCTTTCCACACACCATGCCATAGCCTCAAGCACACGCCCAGGCTCATCCCTATAATCCATCCATGGCTTCCCAGGGGGATTGTAATCCGACTTTTCAGGAAGCCCCCACGAAATATTTTCCCTCTCTCGATCTATAATTCCTGATGTGATTCTTGTTGCAACCAAGTGGGGAGGGCTCCCGATGGAATATACAGTGCCCTTGTAAGCATTGGGGAGGCAAAAAAGGATCGTCTCAATTATTTCTTTACAAGCCCGCTCGAGAGAGGTCTTGTCAACTTTTAGTGACAACTCAAAACCTCGAACAAAATGTGCTCACCCTTCACTGGGCAATTCGACTTTCAAAGACCTGTACTTTAAGGATTTTTTTGGGTTTGTCAATACAAATAATTTGCCCGGCTTGACTTTCCTCTTAAGCAGTGCGAAATTCACCGTTATCATGGAAAGGCAAGTGCAAATAATCCAATGGCCTGAACTCAGATCTCCAGTGCTTATAGCAGGGTTTGATGGTTGGGGTAATGCCCTAGATGTGTCAAAGGCCATGATTTCATACTTGGTGCGAAAGCTTGGTGCCAAGAAATTTGCCAACCTTCACGGTGAACTTTTTTACAAGTTTGACGAAGCAAGGCCATGGGTAAATATAGAAGAGGGCGAAATTCGGTCAGTGGATCCCCCTGTGGGTGAATTCTTTGCTGCTTCAGTCCCTGAAGCCGATCATGACATTGTGCTGTTTAGGGCTCATGAGCCCCACTTGAGATGGTTCACATTTATTGAAGAGGTCCTTGCTATATGCAAAGAGGTCGGGGTAAACTTGCTCATCTCTGTTGGGAGTATGTATGACAATGTTCTTCACACGGACCTTATTATCTCCGGGATAGCCACAAGTCAGCCACTGCTTCAAACCCTTAAAGACAACAATATCATTCCTATTACTTACCACGGTCCCGGTGCTATACATTCGCTGTTCCACTCCAGGGCAAAGGAGATGGGATTTCATGGTGTCAGTCTTTGGTGTCACTGTCCTTATTATCTTCAGGGTGCTACGCACTTTGGCCTCGTATCAGCTTTGGCTGATGTGCTTTGCTCACTATGCGGGTTCCAAATAGACAAAGTAGAGCTTGAACTGAGCTGGAAAGAACTTAGCCAACAGATAGAGTCTCTCATAAAAAAGAATCCCGAACTTCAGAAACTGGTGGAAGAATTGAAGCGCGCAAAAGTAAGGGGATCATGGGAGACAATTAAAGGCTCGCTCAGAAGGGATGGCAAGGTAATTCATATTGAGGACTTTTTAAGGCCGAAATGATCCTTTTCTCTTTACCTCCTTTACCAGGGCGTCCACAATCTCACCAGCGCTCCCCTGGAGAAATATATTTGTTACAGAATCGGTGAGGTGGGTCTTCTCCATATTGATTTCTATGATTTTCGCGTGGTTTTGCTTGGCCACTGTAGGTATGGTATTGGCCGGCGATACAACTGCAGAGGTCCCTATTACAAGAAGGGCCTGCGCTCTGGAAGCAAGTTCAAAAGAGCGATTAAGGGCATCCGGGGGTATAGGCTCTCCGAAGAACACCACATCTGGTTTAAGGATCTTTCCGCACTCGCACCTTGGCGGAAACTGCCCTTTTTTCTCTTCAACACTGTACCGTCTGCCGCACCAAAGGCAGGATAAGCTACGTGAATTTCCATGATATTCGATGACGTTTCTAGCCCCTCCCTCCTGGTGAAGGTTGTCTACGTTCTGTGTAATGATAACATGGAGGTAGCCCATCTTCTCCAGTTCACCAAGACCTATATGGGCTTTGTTTGGTCTTGCCGCGGATACAATTTCATCCATTTCCCTTAGCATCTGCCATACCTTCTCCGGGTCTGCTCTGAAGGCCTCTATAGTTGCATATTCAGCCGGGTCATATTTTGCCCACAGTCCCCCGGCACTCCGGAAGTCGGGAATGCCGGACTCCACGGAGATACCGGCTCCGGTCAGGGCCAATGTCAAATTCGATTTAATAATAATCTCCGCGGCTTCGGTTATAAGCTCTTTCATGGGAGTGTATTCCTTACTCGCTCACCAGCCTTTCCAGTCCTCTGTCGCTATATAGGTTCGAAGACAATCTTGCGATCCGTGTTGCTGTACAGCCTGAAACGAGCCTTGATGGTTTTTTGTTCACCAAAGATATTTTCAAGCCTCACTTCACCATCCTTATCAAATCTCACGAGATCAACGTTTTCAAGGATCTTTTCTTCTTTCCCATCTTTTAACAGAAACGCATGAGCTTCACACATCCTAGACACCACCTTCCAAATGCTTTAATACCTATTAATAGAGGTCCTATTTTTCAAGAGCCGCAAGGGCTTTCCTAAGGCACTCATTGCTTTCAGTGCTCAGTCTGATCATCTCGCGCACCTGGCGTGCGCTCTCTTGCCTACCGGCCTGCTCAAGCTGCTCAGCAAAAAGCTCATATTCTTCCTTGTGATGATCATTATGCGTAATCCAGTGCTCCAGCCTTATCTTGGCCTTTTCAATAAAATCCATCAGCTCCCCCTTAAAGGTGGATAATTTCTTTTCTAGATAAAGACCGTAAGTCATGAACTGAGTCATGTCAACCCTTTTGATCTGGCATTCACATTGAAGAGAATCTCAGTGCGGCAGAAAAAATCAGACTAAGCAAGAATGGTTGACTCTCATTGCGTATCAGGTTAATATCCACAAAATAAAATAGCGGGAGGAGCTGGACATGGCCGAATCAGACATACTGGAGGGGAAGCGGATTCTGGTAGTTGATGATGAGCAAGACATACTAGAGACAGTTGAAGAGCTCCTGGATATGTGTTTGATTGACACGGCCCCCAATTATGAAACCGCTATGAAGTTCCTTAAGAAGAACACCTATGACCTTGCTATCCTGGATATTATGGGTGTTAGAGGGTATGATTTATTGGAAGAGACTCGCAAAAGGGGTATCCCAGCGGTAATGCTTACGGCCCATGCCCTGAGCCCCGACAATCTCATCAAGTCTGTAAAAGGAGGGGCCCAGGCCTACCTGCCCAAGGACAAGCTCTCCGAAATTCCTTCCTATGTGGCTGAAGTCCTTGAGGCTATGGAGGGAGGAAAGACCACCTCGCTAGGGTGGTTGAAGAGACTGACGCCATTTTTTGAAAAGAAATTTGGCCCGGAGTGGAAGGAAAAACGAAGAGACCTTTTTGATGCCCTGGAGCAGACCTTCGAGGTTACAAGGGATGATCTGGAACCCTTGATCTAGATCGGGGCTATCAGCATTTTTGCCGCAATGGAATCTTCACTGAAAATTTAGCTCCGCATCCCTGGTCACTTTCTAGTGTTAGTTTTCCCCCCATGTCTTCAACCAGTACCATAACGCCAGCCAGGCCCAGTCCATGACCTCTCACAGGGCAAGAGCCCTCCCCATTCATCTGGAAGTAACATTCGAATATTCGCTTGTGATATTCCTGTGGGATACCTTCGCCGTCATCGCTTACTGAAATGACAAGTGAATCATCTTCTTTTCCAATTGCGACCTCTACGCTGCTCCGTCGGTATTTCAAGGCATTATTCAACAAATTTCTCAAAATCTGTCTTACCTTGGCCTCGTCCAGGCAAACTTCCCTGGCCCAGAGGTCCTGTTCAACAGCAAGAGCCATCCCGTGGGGAGCGAGAGTCTCCTTGAGCCCCGCCAGGTCAGAACAGGTTCTTACCTCTTCGGAAAGCCTATCATTGGTGAGATCAAAAACCTCTAGCAGCGTATTTTTCACAATGTCTGACACACAGCACGTAGATACCTGTAAAACTCCCTCTCTTGACCTACCCAGCTCCAATGCGTCATTGACCAGCCTCTGAGTTACTTTTGTGTTCCTCAGCACCCTGCGAAGCACCTTTTCCTGCTTTTCCGTGAGTTTCCCGTATTTGTCCTGCCTATTCAGCAGTGACGTTATCCCGGCCTCTATAACTGCCAATGGCACCTTCAGGTCATGTATTAAGAAATCTATTTTTATCCTTTCTTTACCCATATCAGGTCCCCGCCCACTGGATTCTTCATTAGCATTGGGCCCAGCCATTCCCCGGTAAGCCCCTACATCTTTTTCCAGCTTGTCTTTACTACCTGTTTTGTTCTCACCTTTCTTTAGGATACCGAGGAAACTCCAAAGAATCAATATTCCATACCTCTCCAGATTAACGCATAATCTCAGCCCTTGAGCAATATGCCCACATAGCCAACAAAGCTCACATCAGGCCTCACATCATAGCTTGTATAATAGCCTACTTCAAACGCTTTTTTTGCACCTAATACCTTACTGGCTTCTATTGCTGAAGCCGCAGCTCCTGAACAACAAGCATTTTGGCTTCTCAGTGCTTCCTCGATAACTCCCTTTGTGTCCATCTGAAGCATCAATTCAATCACCCGTCTATCATTGTCTTCCTTCACCCATTGAACAGCAGATTGCCCCGTGCCTTTTGGGATAAATCCATAGTTATAACCATAATGTGTCAAATCAGTTGATCCAATAACTGCGGCGTTTCTTCCCAGATCCTTTGCAATCTCCGCTGCTCTCCTAGCGATCAACAAAGAGTTCGCGGTGGGAGGAAGTCCCAGAGGCAGGATCTTTACTTGGCCGAGGAAATACTTGATGAAGGGAAGCTGTAGCTCTATGGTGTTATCCGGCTCGTGCCTGCTGGCAGTCTCAATCACGAAGTCAAATTCATCTACCAAAGGTCCTGCAATGTCTGCGTCAATTTCAAGATCCCCAAGAGGGGTTTTCCAAAGACCTCCTTTCATGATGTAATTGGGGCTTGTGGGATGAAGGTGCCTCCCGAATATGATACATGTGTTCACACTTTGGCCCTGGGCGAGACAGCGAATTACATTACATGCAAGCCTACCTGAGTAATACCATCCTGCATGGGGTACGATGCCTCCCACGCTGCTCCCATCGCCAGGGCAGTCCGCCGCATCTTGGGCAAGTGACTCTATAGCCTCGATGCACTCCCTCTGGCTTGCAGGGTACCATGAGCCAGCAAAATCCGGATGCCTTATGTCCATTTATTGCACCCCCTTTCCCCTTTTGGTGTCCCGCCTCATGTCTTTCAGTTGCCCGTTGGGACTTTTACTGTTAGAATCGTGCGCTAGGTTGCTCACAAGTTTTGTTTCTAATAAGGGGTCTGTTATCATATGTTAAGTAACATAGAGCAATGGCTAGTGCGAATACCAGTTCTTCTATTCGCGATTACCATACACGAGTATGCCCACGGAAAGGCAGCATATTCCCTCGGAGATCCAACCGCAAAGAATGCGGGCCGCCTTACGTATAATCCACTGGCCCATCTTGACCCCCTGGGAGCGATATGCCTTTTTCTCTTTAACTTCGGCTGGGCAAAGCCCGTTCCCGTAAACCCGGCCTACTTTCAAAATAGGCGCCAGGGCATAATCCTTATGGCGTTCAGCGGGCCACTGGCCAACCTGTCTGCCGCATTTGTCGCGGGCCTCTTTATTCGTTACTTTCTTTTGCCCTGGGCGATCTACAGGGAAATTCTCCTGTATCTTTTATTGATGAATCTCGGTCTGGGCCTGTTCAATCTTATCCCCATCCCTCCTCTGGATGGCTCCCATATCCTGGAAAATATCCTGCCTCCCCCCGTTGCTGAAAGATTCCTGACCTTCGGGCGGTACGGCCCGATAGTTATAATCCTGGTTGTCCTCTTAGACAACTACGCCCACACCGGGATACTCAACAGGATCTTGATTTACCCAATGTTCCATCTGGGGCATTTATTTGCAGGGAACAATCTATGGCCTCTCCTCGCCCTACTGCGATAGAATTCGCCCCTTTACATAACATCTTTGTCGCTTGCCTCGATAGCCTTGTCTATCTCGGCCTTCAATTCCGCGGGGAGCCCTGGAATATCCACACTTAGAAAGCCCCTGACTATGGTCGAGGTGGCTTCATCTTCATCAAGTCCTCGAGACATGAGATAAAGGATCTCCTCCTGCGCAATCTTGCCCACTGCTGCCTCATGGGACATTTCAACGCCGTCCACGTGACCCTCAAGTTCTGGTATGGCATGAATAATTCCGCCATTGAGGATCAGACCTTTGCATTCAAGATGGGCCTTTATCTCGGGGACCTCGCCAATCAGGTGACCCCTGGCAATTATCTTGCCGCCATTACTAATGGCTCTGGACACGATCTCTGCCTTACAGCCTCGCTCTTTGAGGAACACCCTTCCTCCTATGTCGTGCTCAGTATCGGGTGAGCCCACTATTATGCTATAGAGCCTGGCGACAGCGTCGCGCCCCACAAGGTGAGTGGTAGGGTACATTTGAATGGATTTTGCCGGCTTCATGCATACATAATTATTAAGAAATAAGCCTCCCTCCTCTACCCTGGCCACTGATCTCGGCCTGACGACCATTTCTTCTGCCCAGTTATGGATCATCGTAAAACTTACCTTGGCGTTTTTCTTGATATAAAATTCGGAGACCCCAAGATGCGCTGCCCTTTTCAGATGTGGCGAAGTTGTGCATCCATTTATGATATGAAGTTCGGAGCCTTCCTCAGCTATTATAATATTGTGAACATTTTGCTGGAGCCCATCCTTTCCCAAGTACAAACATGCCTGGATGGGATAGACGCTCTTACTGCCGGGTAGTGCCCTGATAACATAGCCATCGTGAAGGTCTAGCTCCACGGCAGCCGTGTACTTATCCACATCCACAGATATAAGTTTCCAGTAATAATCTCTTATCCATTCATGCTCTTGCAGTGCTTTTCGGATTGGGATAACCTCCACCCCTTCCTGTTTCACGTCACAATGGACAGCCTTGGTGTCCACCTGAAAATACGTACCGGATCGCTCTGCCTCAGCGAGGTCCAAGCCGGACATTACGAGCCGCTGTTTTTCATCCTCGGGCAGCGACATCAGATCCTCGTCGCTGAGTTCCCGATGCTCTACGCCAGCCTTCTCGAATTCGTCCAGGTTCACGTCTGAGCCCAGCGGCGCCTTCTTATGAATAGCGCTTTTCGCCCTTTCTAATAACTCTCCCCTATAATGCATCGCACGCACTCCTCGTATCCTGATTTACTTATACAGTTTAGTATTTCCCGCGGGTTGCTGACACAACTCAGATATCCGTCAAAAAGGACTTGCCCTTTGTCTGCTGCCACATAATCCAGGATATAACCGGTATGGGTTATAATAAGGCCCATTTTTGTACGTTCCAGTTTTTTCTGCATTTTGGATTTTGCTTGGGGCGTCAATTCATCAGAGTCTTTTTGGAGCAACATGGCGATTGTTTTGCCCACAAGGGCGATATTTTCCATGTCAACGCCTGATTCTGGCTCATCAAACAGCATGAGGTCAGGGTCTTGGGCCATTAGCTGCAAAAGCTCAGACCTTTTTATCTCCCCTCCGGAAAATCCATCATTTACGTCTCTTTCAAGAAACTCCTGGAAATTGACCCGCCTAGCTAGTTTTTCCGCATCAATGCCCTTGTGCTTCGCACAAAGGTGGATCATTTGGCGCGTCTTCAGGCCGTGTATGGTCGGTGGCCTTTGATAGGACATCCCAATGCCAAGCTTGGCCCTCTCATTGATGGGCATATTGGTTATGTCCTCACCTTTGAAGTAAATTTTTCCTTTTTTTACGTGGTACTGCGGATAGCCCATGATGGTCATAAGCAAGGTCGTCTTGCCCGATCCGTTCGGACCAAATAGCACATGGGTCTCGCCGGGTTTTATTTCCAGTTCAATGTGATTGAGAATGATTTTACCTGCCAGTTCTACCTGCAGATCCTCTATAACTAACACCTGGGGCCTCCTTTCTGTAAGGCTCTTTTTCCCACCTTCTTACAACTTATTTGACTTCATGTAAACCTGTTCTGCTAAGCAGGTCAAGCAATAACATCTCTGAATTCGGCGTCCAGGCCTAAGCGGGCAGGCCTTGAAGAAGTTGAAAAACGTAAGCTCTCTTTTAAGGGCTATTGACTAAATTTTATTATAGACTCCCTGCATTTACAACACCCAAAAGCCCTGGGGGCTTTTGGTTTGACAAATGCTATCGGTATACTTATAGTCTAAAAATTTTCCGGGTACAGCCACATCATAGATGCGCTCCTGTCTTGGGCCTGTACCTGCGCGAGATATCCAAAAAGAGGTAATTATTCCATGAGGCTCTTATTTACCCCATTTCGAATCAAACATCTGGAGATCCCAAACAGGATTGTAATGCCCGGCCTGGCATCTTTCCTGATAGAGGATGACGGAACTATCACAGACAAGACAATCGAACATTACAGATTAAGAGCGGCGGGCGGCCCTGGTATGGTCATAGTGGAGGCATGTGCCGTTTCCCCTGAAGGTGTGGTATCCCCCCATCAGGCCAGGATCTATGATGACCGATTCGTGGAAGGGCTGGCCAAGATTGCAGAAGTCATGAGGGCAGAAGGTGCTGTACCCGCGGTGCAGATTCATCACGGTGGCAGACAGACTTCCTCCAGGGTGATCAAACGTAAGCCTCTGGCCCCCTCCCCTCTTCCCTGCCCCACGATTCGAGGTGAAGTGGAACCCCTCACAAAGGACAAGATCCAAGAACTTGTACATAAATTTGCCGATGCTGCCCAAAGGGCGGTACAGGCAGGCTTTGAACTGATTGAAATACACGGTGCGCATGGCTATCTGGTAAACCAATTCTTGTCCCGCTTCTCCAATATCAGAGAAGATGAATATGGTGGGGGCATTGAAGGAAGAGCACGGTTTGCCCTTGAGATCATTAGGGAAATAAGGAGGCGAATAGGCAAGGATTTTCCTCTTTCATTCAAGATAAGCGCCCAGGAGTTCGTTCCAAACGGGCTCACTGTGGCAGAAAGCATTGAGATTCTAAAGCTACTCGCCAAAGAAGGAATTGATGTTGTCCAGGTCTCTGCGGGCAATGATGCAACCCCCGAATGGATAGCCCAACCTATGTTTATGAAAAAGGCCTGTCTCGCTGGTTCTGCCGCCGCCATCAAAAAGGCACTGGATATTCCTGTGATGGCGGTAGGTAGAATAAACGATCCCATAGTTGCTGAACAGATTCTAGCAGAAGGCAAGGCAGACCTCATTTGCATGGGTAGAGGGTTGCTGGCAGACCCCGAACTTCCCAAGAAGGCAAAGCAAGGAAGGCTTGAGGACATAAGAACCTGCATCGCGTGTAACACATGCATGGAATCCATCTTTAGGCGTGGCAGGGTAGAATGCCTTGTAAATCCGGTGCTTGGACGCGAGAAGGAGCTTGTGCTAGAGCCAGCAACACAAAAGAAAAAAGTTATGGTGGTCGGTGGTGGCCCCGGGGGCCTCAATGTTGCATGGGTCGCTGCTCGGAGAGGGCATGAGGTCCATTTATACGAGAGACAGGCATTTTTGGGAGGGCAACTGGTCCTTGGAAGCGTCACTGGCTACAAAAAGGAACTGTTGAGCTTGATAGAATTTCAGAAACGTCAGATCAAACGCTTTGGTGTTAAGCTGCACTTGGGCCAGGAAGTCAGTGCTGAATTGATTGATCGGGAAAGACCTGATGTTGTGATACTTGCAACGGGGTCCTCCCCTTCTGTGCCCCCGGTAGAAGGCATTGATAAGCCCATCGTTGCCCTTTATCCAGAGGCCTTAAACACTAATAATTTCAGGAACTTGAAAGTTGTTATCATAGGCGGGGGAGCTACAGGTAGTGAGGTTGCACTCCACCTTACAGATCAAGATTGTAATGTCACTATAGTTGAAATGCTGCCTAAGATTGGTGCTCAATTGGAGAGCATGACGAGGAAGGTATTGCTAAAGAGGCTGAAGAGCCGCGGGGTCAGGATTCTTACTGAGACCAGCCTAAAAAGAGTGGAAGACCGTGGAGTAGTAGTGGTTGACAAACAAGGTAACGAGACATTTCTGGATGCCGACCGCGTAGTGGTGGCCATAGGAACAAGGCCTGACAATGCCCTTTATGATCAGATAAAATCAAAGGGCTATGAGATACACAGGATTGGCGATTGCCTTGAGCCTAGAAGCGCAAAGGCGGCAATTTATGAAGGAGCGGTGTTGGGACGCTCCATATAACGGTTATTTTTGAATTTTATTTCCCTACTATTGCCTGATATGCCTCATTGATTTCTTTGAAACGCCG
>CAZAKC010000012.1:0-19014 GCA_964485655.1 uncultured Desulfobacteraceae bacterium | reverse complement strand
AATTTTATTTCCCTACTATTGCCTGATATGCCTCATTGATTTCTTTGAAACGCCGCTCCGCAAGGGCCCTGAATTCATCACCTAAGTGGCTTACCTTGTCGGGATGATATTTGCTGGCCAACTCCCGGTAAGCCCTTTTCACTTCCTCTATGGTTGCCCCCCGCCTGAGGCCCAAAATCTCGTAGGGATCCCTAATTGACTGCTTCGTGCCATGATCCTCTTCCTGCTGTCCAGCCTTGTTCTGACCATATTCGCCAAACCGGCGTCTGTAGTCCTCGGCACGCTGCTGTTTCAACCTGTAATTACGCAAGAACCAATAAAGTAGACCCAGCAGGATCAGGTCATCGATCCATCCCCAGCCGAAGAAAAAATCAGGGATCAGGTCATAAGGGCATAGTGCATAAGCAAGGGCCAGTATAATAAGTAGCAGTCGCATAAAGTACTTTCAGGGCCTATTTTCCCTTTGCCTTTTCCAGCAGGTCTGGCCCATATTTTTCCAGGAAAATATCAAGATCCTCCCTCCACGGTCTCATTATGTTAAGCCCCTGTTCCTTCAGATTGCGGTTTTCCAGCACACAATTGACCGGTCTCGGAGCCGCACGTTGCAAGTCTTTCACCGAGGAAGGCTCAAGTTTAACTTTAAGTTTCAATTTTTCTGTTATGGCGCGAGCCCATTCGTAGGGGGTACAGTATCCCTCAGAAGTGGCATGATATGTCCCCCGCGCGTTATTTTCAATAAGCTTCTTGGTCTGAAGCGCAAGCCTATAGGTCCATGTGGGAGAGCCGTATTGATCATTTACAACCTGGAGCTTTTTTGTATGCTTGTCGAGTACTTGAAGAATTATCGATTTAACGAAATTCTTCCTTCTTAATCCGTACAACCATCCTGTCCTTAGTATTATGTAGTTGGGAGAATTATCCCGAACAGCTACTTCGCTTTCCACTTTGTACCTCCCGTAAACACTTAAGGGCCGGGGGGGATCGTCTTCAAAATATGGTTGAGGCAATGCCTTTTTGCCGTCAAAGACATAGTCACTGGATATATGAACAAGTTTGGCATGAAATCGGGCACAGCCCTGCGCCAGGTTTCGCGGCCCCTCTACGTTGACTTTTCTCATCCAGGGCTCGTCAGCCTCACATGCATCGACGTCGGTAAAAGCAGCACAGTTTACGACCACCTGAGGAGAAACCTTATCCAGTGTCTCAATTACCGTGTCCCACCTTATGATATCAACTTCCTTACTGCTTGGAGCCACCACTTCGTGACTTTTTTCCAGCACCAGCTTACAGTCGCTTCCAAGCATACCGCTGCTACCCAACAAGAGAATCTTCATGTCAACCAGCCCTCCTTAGTCCTAAATTGCACCTTTCATCGGTCTGAACTCTAAAACTCCACATGACCAAGTTTTCCATGGTCTCTTTGCTCATCATTGCTATATACCACATTTCCTTGGTTTTTTTAATCAAAATTGATCGTGACTTTAAACACCTATAGTATGGGGCTAACAGATGCCGCGTGATATTACGACTTGCCATGTATGTCCATTTTTCGTAAGTTTGAAACTCAAGGTGCTAAGAGATGATCGATAAATTGAGTGGGCCGATAACCCTAGGCAGGCGCTTACTGGGTACTATTTCAATAATCGCATTTGTGCTATTAGGCGAAGGATGCGTAAAACTGGCTTTACGCCTTTCCCCTTCGATCTTCGATGACTTCTCTGACACGTTTTTCCAGGAATGCGACCCTCAACTGGCCAAAGACGCATTACCAGCACAACTAAAGCTGGGAGAGGCACTGCTAAGGGAAGACCCAGGGAATAAAAAGATCCTCACATCCCTGTGTGTCGGCTATAGCGGGTATGTGTTTCTCTTCTTAGAGCGGTCAAATCCGCAAAGGGCATCCGTGCTTTACCACCGTGCCTTGCGTTATGGTCTCAAGGTACTGGGGACAACACAGGACTGCGGACACCCCACAACTCCCAACAGAGTAGCTGAAAAGGTGAAAAAAAGCAATCTGCCCGCGGCCTTCTGGACCTCTGTATCCTGGCTGAGGTGGATTGCACTCAACATGGATAAGCCCGCCGCCCTTGCCCAAACTCCCACTGCTGTTGCTCTTCTCAAGAAAGTGGTACAGATGAACCCCTCATACTTCTATGGGGCTCCGTGTGCAATTATGGCCAGTGTGCTGGCCTCAAGGCCGCCTGCGCTTGGAGGAAACCTGTCTTCAGCACGAGAGCTTTTTGAGAGAGCCTTTCGGATAAACAAGGGCAGACTTTACCTTATACCCTTTTTATATGCCCGATACTATGCCGTCGCAGAGCAAGACAAGGGACTTTTTCGCTCATTACTGGAGCAGATAATAAACGGCCCTAGCAGTGTAGAGCCTAAAGCCTGCCTTATTAATCAGGTTGTGAAACAACGAGCTGCAAAGCTAATGGAGAAAATGGATGAACTTTTCTTGTAAGTTTCCATACAGCAAAACCAGACTAATCTACCCCATTTGCTTCCTGGTTTTTTTCTCTTTGTTGCTATGTATCATTTCTGCGGCGCCTCTCAGGGCGCAGGTGTCTAAGCCTTTTATCATAAAGTTTGCTACAGTAGCGCCAGAAGGCTCTACATGGATAAAGCAGATGCGAAAAATTGCCCTGCAAATCAAACACAAAAGCAAAGGCAGGCTGCTCTTCAGGATATATGCGGGAGGAGTTGCTGGAGATGAACCCGAGGTACTCAATAAAATAAGATTTGGCCAACTCCAGTGTGCTGCGTTTTCAGGAGTTGGCTTCGGCAAGATTCTCCCCGAGGTACGTGTACTTGATTTACCCTTTCTCTTTAACTCATACGGTGAAGTAGATAAGGTGTTGAGAACTCTTTGGCCTTACTTTTTCCAGCGGTTCAAGGAAAAAGGGTTTATTTTGTTGAGTTGGGCTGAAGTTGGAAATGTCTATGTCTTTTCGAAAAAACCAATTAGGCGTGCTAAGGATTTTAAAAGGTCTAGGCCATGGTCCTGGGCAGGAGATCCAATTGCCAAGGAGACCTTTCATGCACTCGGAGTGAGTCCTGTCTCATTGCCTGTGACTGATGTGACCACGGCGCTGGCCACCGGAATGGTCGATACCGTTTATGCTCCACCGCTAGGGTTACTTGCGCTTCAGTGGCAACCTTACGTGAAATACATGAATAGATTGCCCTTCGCCCATTCTACAGGGGCCCTCCTACTCACCATGCGCCTCTGGGATAGACTGCCCCGTGATCTCAAAGATCTCCTGAGCAGTG
The DNA here is from genome assembly GCA_964485655.1 of uncultured Desulfobacteraceae bacterium. Lineage (GTDB taxonomy): Bacteria > Desulfobacterota > DSM-4660 > Desulfatiglandales > Desulfatiglandaceae > B111-G9. Next base: position 15,741 of record CAZAKC010000012.1, on the reverse strand, counting down.
AGTTTCGTAAAAATCTCGCTACGCTCAACCTGGAGCTCAGAAGGCAAAATCAGGAGGCCATAAAGGTCCTCGAAAACCAGGGTATTACCATAATTCCCGCCGCGTCAGGGGTGGCCTTGAAGGAATTCGAGGAGATTCGCCGCAGGGTTGCGTCTGTGCTCTGCGGCAAGATTTATCCCCCTTCCCTTTTGAATAGGGTATATGAAATCATTGGGAAAAAATAGAGAGTTATGATGGGAATTCTAGTCAAGATAGATAGGGCTCTCCGAAGGGTGGAAGTATGGGCTCTGGTGGTGTTTACAGCGCTTATGGTTTCTCTCACCTTTATCCATGTGTGTCTAAGAATGCTTTCTGCCCGATTTGGTGTGACACACGCAGGGGTGCTCCTCGAATATATGGATTGGTCCCCGCCACTGGCAAGGCTTCTCGTATTATGGCTTACATTTGTGGGGGCCTCGCTTATTACCAGAGATGACGCCCATATAAGAATTGATATATTCGCGGCCCTTCTGAGGGGTAAGAGCAAAAAGCTTCGATATATTTGTGTCTCTGGGATTTCTTTTCTGATCTCCCTATTTCTCGCCAAAGCCAGTATGGTCTATATAATTGGAGAGGCATCTTTCGGGGAACAGATCTTTGCGGGAATACCAGTCTGGGTTGCCCATTGTATTGTTCCATTGGGGTTTTTGGCCATCTCTTTCAGGTTTCTGCTCAATGGAATAACTGGAATCAGTGGTCTTTTTGAAGCCCACTCTGACCTGGAATTTGACGGGCAGTAACGAAACACAGTAACGGATAATGATTACTCTGAGCCTTGGATTTCTAGTTGTACTTACTTTGTTGGGCCTACCATTGTTTCTTGTACTCCTTTGCTTTGCCATCCTGGGCCTGTACACAAATGGTGTAAACTATCAGACAGTTTTTATAGAGGTTTTGAGGCTCGCAGACACCCCTCTTCTCATAGCAATACCGCTTTTCACCTTTGCAGGTTATCTGCTGGCACAAGGAGGTACCTCTAAAAGGCTTGTAAGATTAACCCAGGCAATCCTTGGATGGCTTCCCGGGGGCCTGGCGGTGGTGGCACTGGTGGTATCTGCTTTCTTTACGGCTATAACAGGGGCAACGGGTATCACCATCGTTGCGCTGGGTGGGTTTCTGCTTCCCACGCTTATCGAAGGTAATTATCAAGAGCGATTCTCGCTGGGGCTGGTTACGATTTCAGGGAGTCTGGGCCTCCATTTTCCTCCGAGTCTGCCTGTTATACTCTTCGGTTTTGTCTCCGGGGTTAGCATTAAGGAACTTTTTGTGGGCGGCCTTATCCCAGGCCTCCTGATCCTCGGTCTATGCTGCGCACTGGCTATAATAATGGGAAAGAAGTGGACTAGGGACACAGGCACAATCTCCTCACATGTCCCGCTCCTCCCCGCCCTGAAGGATGCTGTGTGGGAACTATCTATACCGATACTTGTACTTGCAGGAATATACAATGGAGTGGTTACAGCTACTGAAGCTGCCTCACTAGTAGTTGTATATGTGCTCTTGATAAAGAGGTTCGTGTTTAAGGAAATCTCTATCAGAAAAGATTTGATCCCCATAGTGACGGAGAGCATGAAGATGGTAGGAGCCATAATGGTGATCCTTGCAGCCTCACTAGGTCTTACCAACTACTTTGTGGATGCCTTTGTGCCCATGAAATTACTTCAACTCATACAGGGTTTGGTAAGAACCCGAATAGGCTTTCTTATTTCCCTGAATCTTTTTTTGATCCTGGTCGGATGTATGATGGATATATTCAGCGCTATTTTGGTTGTGGTACCCTTGATAATGCCCCTGGCAAGGCAGTTTGCAGTGAATCCAGTGCATCTTGGGATAATTTTTATCGCTAATCTTGCGATAGGGTATAATACACCGCCTGTGGGTTTGAATTTATTCATAGCTAGTGGGCGATTTAACCAGCCCCTTACACGTGTTTATAGGGCCACGTTACCCTTCCTGGCTGTTCTGTTTATCTCGCTCCTGCTTATAACCTATTTTCCCGGTATTAGCTTGATTCTCCTCAAGCATTGATCCAGCGTATACTTGCCTCTTGGGAAAATAAGGTTATATTTTGAATAGATATGGGTTAGTCTCAGACCCTCGAACGAAATGAGGACCGGACTTATGCTCTTGTGGATCCTGGCATTTTATGGTAGATGAACTAAAATTTAAGGTTTTGGTTTTAATTCGAAGACTCACGCAGAAAAAAACATCTCATAGAGTTTCGAGACCACGGCAGTGAGTAGGGGAGCAGGGCGAAAGGAGGAGGAAAAGGATCTATGTCTATTATTACTATTTCAAGGGGATCATTCACCAAAGGTAAAGAGGTTTCCGAAAAGGTAGCCCAGCGCCTTGGCTATGAATGCCTGTCTAGAGATGTGATACTTGAAGCCTCAAAGGATTTCAACGTACCGGAGATAAAGCTGGTCCGGGCAATTCATGATGCACCATCTATCCTGGATCGATTTGGATATAGAAAGGAAAAATATATTGCGTACGTTGAAGCAGCTATCTTGCGCCACCTGCGGAAGGATAACACGGTTTATTGCGGCCTAGCCGGCCACTTTTTTGTAAGAAATGTGAGGCATGCCCTTAAAGTGAGGATAATAGCCGATCTTGAGGAAAGGGTTCGCAACGAAATGGAAAGAGAGGGAATATCCTACGAAGAGGCGCTCAGGATAATAAAGAAGGACGATGAGGAGCGGAGGAAATGGAGTCTCCATCTTTACGGAATTGATACCCATGATCCTTCTCTCTATGATCTTGTTATCCACGTCAGCAAGATGACAGTTGATGATGCGGCAGAGGTTATATGTCATACCGTCGGACTGGAAACCTTTCGTACGACACCCGATTCCCAGAAAGACATTGATGACCTTGCCATAGCAGCAGAGGTAAAGGCTGCCATTATTAATATACAACCTGACGTGTATGTCACCTGCGACGGTGGTGTAGTAAAGGTCAGGACAAAATCTCCCCTATCAAAGGAGGAGGCAATTATCAATGAGATCAGGCAGGCCGCTATGAGGATTGAAGGAGTGAGGGAGGTCAAGGTGGATGTAAAATTAACCGATCCAGTGGATTGAACAAGGTTTTTTTGACTGTAGCGATAAAGTAGCTGCACAACGTATCAGATGAAGAAAGGAGCGATTGAAATGACGGAAAAAAACGAGAGTCCTCTGAAGGATAAGGTTATACTGGCAGTGGATGACGAGCCTGATGTTCTTGACACGATCGAAGAAGAATTAGATATGTGTATCGTGCACAAGGCAAGTGACTATGATACTGCTGTCCAGTATCTGGTTTCCTACACGTATGATTTTGTGATACTGGATATTATGGGGGTGAACGGTTTTGACCTCCTGAAAAAATCAGTTTACCGGGGTTTCCCCACAGTAATGCTCACGGCCCATGCCCTCTCACCTGAGTCTTTAAAGGAGTCCATAAAGCTGGGAGCTGTATTCTTCTTGCCCAAGGAGAAGATGGGACACCTTAAAGAGTTCCTTGAAGATGTATTGACCGGCGGAAATAAGCCCATTTGGAAAAAAGTCTTTACGCGTCTTGGCGATTATTTTAATAAGCGGTTCGGACCTGACTGGAAAGAAAAGGATGAGTATTTAAAAAAGCTGGAAGAGGAATTAATGGGAGGCGATACAGCCAGCGGAAACTAGGCGGTCGTTTCGCACAAAGTCTTTTTCAAAATGAATAAAACCCATCGTTTCATTGCACCTGTTTTAGGGGGGCTTGTCTTTGTGGCAGCCCTCTTTGTTTTGCGTCATGAGCTTAAGGCTTACGATGTGGCCGATATCTTTGCCCGTGTGAAGGCATTACCAAGGAAGGATGTGCTGATCGCCCTGCTGCTTACTGTCGCAAACTATTTCATTATGACCGGTTATGACTACCTTGCCCTTCGTTATATTCACAGGCCCCTCCATTACGGGAAAATCGTTCTTGTTTCTTTCATTGGTTACTCTTTTAGCAATAATTTGGGGCTTTCAATGGTGGCCGGAGGTTCAGTGCGCTATCGGCTTTACTCGGGCTGGGGTCTGTCACCCGGAGAGGTGGCCAAGGTAATAGGTTTTTGCATTATCACTTTATGGCTCGGTTTTTTTGCGTTGTGCTCTCTTGTTTTCCTATATGAACCCATGGCCCTGCCCCAGGCCCTTCACCTCCCCTTTAAATCAGCCAGACCGATTGGGCTTATCCTTCTTGGGCTTGTTATTATTTATCTTTTGTGTTGCTCAGTATGGAGGGAGTCACTGAAGATCAAGAGCTGGAATCTGCAGCTACCTTCAGCAAAATACTTTATTCCACAGATGAGTGTTGCCTTCATCCACTGGGGATTGGCAGGTGGAGTGGTCTACTCGCTGCTTCCAAAGACAACTGGCCTGGGATACTTTGGCTTTATGAGTATTTATTTGCTGGCTCAGCTAGGTGGGCTTCTCAGTCAGGTGCCGGGCGGGTTGGGCGTGTTTGAGAGTATTATCGTCCTTCTATTGTCATCCCGCATCCCCAGTCCGGCACTGTTCGGTTCCTTGTTGGTGTTTAGAGGGGTTTATTATATTCTTCCGCTGATAATAGCCTCGAGTCTGTTCGCCGCCCAGGAGTTGGTGCAAAAAAGGGACTCAATAAAAGCTGCTGCAAAGGCCCTTAAGAGATGATTCATTCAGAATTGCGGAGTTTTTCCAATAGCTGGGTTTTCTCTTCGATCTGCTCCTCAAGCTCCTCTATAATAAGCAACTGATGGGGCCTGACAGAATGGGCAGGAAGCGCTTTTTTCCGTTCCTTGAGTTCTTCCCTCAGTGTCTCTATTTCCCTTATTAAATCTTGCTCATTTTCCATAAGGATTAACCTTTCCATGGCCCCTATTGCTTATCCCCTGGAGTTGCACGGTAATAGAGCGACAGGTTCCTTTTTTCCGGCTCTATTAAGTGATCATCCATTAATTTCCCCAGGTACTTGCTGACTTCATTCAAATTCATATCAAAAACTTCGGCTATCTGCTCTGCGGTGCACGGCCTGCGTTCCAACATGGAGAGTATTGCCTGCTCGTTAGCCTTTATATTCCGTGCCTGTTTGCCTCCAAATTCAGCTATTATCTCGGCCTGCGGTTCAAATAACCCGGCTAGCTCTTCAAGTTCCTCTCTGGACAAGGGCTCTACAAATCCCTCCGCAGGTGGCCTGACGGCGGTGTTCAATTGTATACGATCGGGACGTATCAATCGTGCTACAGCGGCGATTTTTTCTACGTCCTCAGGCAGGGAATTAATACCTTTTACCAGGAAAACTTCTAAAAATAGTTCTCCGTTAAACTCCTCCCTGAACTTGCATTCACCCTCCACTAGGGATTCAAATGCAAGGTTCTCGTGGGGCCTGTTGATCCACCTGTATGAGGCCTGGTCCCATACGCTCAGCGATACTTTGACAATACTTGCAACCGCTGCGCCTTTCCTCACCTCGGGCAGATGGAGCATGGTACCATTGGTCAGGAGTACTACCGGCACGTTGCTCTTTGATCGGATATATTGCAGTACTTCACCAAAGTTACAATGGAGCGTGGGCTCGCCGGAACCTGACAACGTAATTACATCTGTCTCCACGCCACTTGAGAACCACATTTCAAGCTCTGCTATCACATCCTCGGTAGGTACATACTCTCTTCTGTCAACAGTCTTTTTCTTACTGCGTCCGAGCTGACAAAATATGCAGTCTAAGCTGCACGTCTTCGGCACTAGGAGATCTACGCCCAGTGACCGTCCAAAGCGGCGTGATGGCACGGGTCCAAATATGTGTTGATATTTCCTGTTCATTAATCACTCAATCTCCTCGCCTCTTCTGATACTGCTGGCCCAATATCCACAGTTATGTCATATTCCATTTCATAGTTCAGTTACCGTAATGGCTTCCTGTTCACAAACCTCCACACAGCTCTCGCAGCCTATACACTCCTCTGCATTGACTGGCACAGATTTTTCGTCCTGCATTTCATATACATCCACAGGGCAGACCTCTACACACTCACCACACCCAATGCATTTATCTGCGTCAACTTCTGGTTTGTACATCCTTAGTCGTCCTCCTTTCTATTGGGAATAAAGCTCCATTGCAGCCTGTTCTAATAAGGTTTTAAACCTGTCAAGGGTTATCTGGTACGGTTGAATAGGGATGCCCATCCAATCCGAGTACTCAAGAAATTCTTCAGGTTTTTCATTCATATACTTGTCAAGATACCCTATTCCATCGAGTACAATGGCTCCGCCGGTATGCCTTGGAAAATTTTCGTTTGCCAGGCCCTTATCCCATCCCCTGAACACATAATGCCTAAATTTTATCCAACCGGGCGTCATCCACCATACCTTTTCCCCACCTGCTACTTCATCCTGGATCTTATTGCGATCCTCCTCACTGGCTAGCATGTCCATACAATGAGTAGCGTTTATTCTTACTACGCCTTTGCCCTGTTCCTCAACTATCTTATTCATGGTTCGTGTGGGATTGTCACCATTGACATAACAGAACTTCCCTCCATAGACAACAAGAACCTTGTGAGATACCCGCCTTGCCTTGTTGATCCTGAGAATCAATTGCCTCTCAAGCTCGAGAGGTCTTTCATGCAGGCCCGGAGTATTATAAAAGATATGCTTTGCATTAAGGAAACCCTGTTTTTTAAGATAATTCAACTCTAAACTTAATGTGCCGCATGACACTATTACAATGTCTTCGAACGAAATTTTTCCCATACTGCCCCCCCATTTGAACTTTAGTATTTCAGCGCCAGCTCATATCCGCTGTGAATGGCAGAAAATATATCTCCAACTTGATCTGCATCGCCAATAATCTCAATGGCTTTGACCGCATCCTCTATATCCTTTCCAGGTCTTGGCGCGGGATTCATGCCGGATGCCAAGATAACCGTCTGAAAAGGCTCAAGTGTCTTAGTAACACCATCCTGTACAACATCCACCTGTTCCTCGCTAAATCTTTTTACGATCGTATGGGGCATCAAAGTAAGGTTGCTCATCTTTCCTATGCGCATCAGTGCGAGCTTCCTGGTAACCATCTCCATCATGCTCCCTATAGGATCGGTCCGCTTCGTGGCGACCACTTCGTAACCTTCTTTGCCGAGTTTTTCAGCTATCTCCAGTCCAACACGCCCTGCACCTATAACTAGCACCCGAGGGCCCCGCACCTCTTTTCCCTCTAAATATTCCACAGAGGTCAATACGTACTGTTTATCCAGTCCGGGTATTTCTGGTATATTTTGCAATGCCCCGGTAGCCCAGACAAGCAAGTCAGGGCGTAGTTCTCTCACAAGCCCGGCATCTGCCTCTGTATTCATCATAATCCTTACACCTGCGCGCCGTACCGCTGCCTCCAAGTCTTCCAGCCCTGCCTTCATTTCAGACTTGCCTGGGCATTTGCAGGCCAACGCGAATTGTCCCCCGAGATGGTCTTTCTTCTCAATGAGCGTTACTTTGTGCCCTCTTTTACTCAGATATAGTGCAGCGGACAAGCCAGCGGGGCCCCCGCCGACGATTAAGACATCCTGCGGGCTGGAGGTGGGGCTCAATGGAGGCTTGCCTACCTCGGGATTTAGGTTGCAGCCCAACGGCTCGCCACTCTTCAATCTGTGCAGACACCCCTGCAAGCAATAGCCACAGCGCATTGTCTCATCTAACCTGCCTGTTTCCCACTTGTTCAAAAGGTCAGGGTCAGCAATAAGTGGTCTTCCTACGGCCACAAGGTCTGCCAAGCCCTGTTTTACAATTCTCACGACTCTGTCAGGTCTACCCATTCTTCCTGCTGCAATAACAGGCAAAGAAGTATGATGTCTGACCCACAGAAGCGCCTGGAGTTGGGGATCCTCTGGCAATGCTCCATGATGAAAATACCATGGGGGACTGAAGCAAGAATTACCCATTCCTACATGAATGGCTGCCACCTTTTCCTCACCAGCTAGATCCAGCAGGGGTAACAGATCCTCATGAGAAATCCCATATTCCGCCGACATCTCGTTACCCGAAATCCGGATGATTAGGGGAATATCAGGTGCATTAGCCTTCACAGTCGCCAGAACCTCTGTCGCAAAGAGGACGGGCTCTTTTCCATACCTGTCATCCCTCTTGTTGATTCTGGTGTTCAAGAACTGTGAGACAAGGTATCCGTGGCCTGCCTGAATTTCTATAAAATCGAAGCCCGCATCATATGCCCTTTGAGCTGCTTCCCCATATGCACTGATGGTCCTATCTATTTCTGACTCGGTTAAGACTTCAGATTCCTGGCCTGTTGTGGGGCATTTTATCTTTGAAGGGGCCTTAGGAATGCTACCAGAGGCTTTGGGATTTGCTGCTGCTCCTGCATGATTCAGGTGAATGCAAGCAAATCTACCTTCAGCATGGATCACTTCCACTACCTTTCTCAATTCCTCAGCACTATAGCTGAAATGTATCGCCAGTTGCTTGGGGTGCTCCCTACCTTCAGGTGTCACTGCAACAGGTTCCAGAATTATGACCCCGGGACCGTCCTTCGCTATCTGCTTGTAGAACAATAGCTGTCTTTCTGTGACCCTTCCATCCGGGGTTCCAAACCCTAATTTTATGGGTGGAAAAACAAATCGATTTGCGGTCCTCAAGTCATCTAGATAGAAGGACTCAAACATCCTCTCCATTTGTTATACCTCCTGTTCTTTCTTATCTCTTGGGCGTATAATCTTCCAAAACGCTCCTGAGCGCTTCGGCCAGTACCGCCTCTGTTTGTAAACCAATAATCCTTTCCATCTCTTTCCCATCTTTGAAAATTATCAGGGTGGGGATATTGCGGATTTGAAGGTTCGCAGCAATTTCTTGAAAGTGGTCTACGTTTATCGCATATACTGAGGCCCTATCTTGATAGGCTGTTGCTAGCTTCTCAATAATGGGCTCCTGGAGCCTGCACGGAACACACCACGGAGCACTAAAGTCCACCAGCACGACTCCCTCACTTATGCTCCCATAGAATTCTTTTTCGTTCTCTATCTCCTTTACACCCATGACCTACTGCCGACGGCGCATCCTTCCCCATTTTTTGTTGTTCATTTACGAACTTCTGTTCCTTTTATTTCCTTGATTCATCAATATTCGTGCCATAGTGCATCGATCGAAAGGCCGAGGAAGCGATATCTTATAACCTAAAGATTTAACAGTTATTTTCAGACCTGATTCGAGAAACTAATTAAGACGCAAAAAGAGCTTGACAACAGTGTACTGTGTTACTTAATGTAACGGTAACGTTTCGTAACGTTACCGTGTTCGTGGCACCATAGATTAAACATACAAGGCAGGCGCTCCCCTGCCCTTTGCGAAAAATCGATCTTCGACAAAAGTGAAAGAGGGATAAGATTTAATGGCTATGAGATTTGATCCCGAATTTGCGCGACTGCTCTGGGAATCCATGGCAGATGGTGTTTTTACACTGAATGAGTATGGCAACATAACTTCCTGGAACCCCGCAATGGAAACCATATCAGGTTACAGGGCCGAGGAAGTTCTGGGGAAAAAGTGTTCATATTTGGATTTCAACAGGTGTTTTGGCCGCTCATGCCCTACAGGCCCTGAACAATGTGGAATCCTGAAGCATGAGAGACCGGAAGTGACAGAGTGTTTCCTGAAACATAAGGAGGGGTACCATGTACCTGTTGTAAAATGTGCACGTGTGGTTAAGGACGAAAACGGCCAACTAAGAGGCGTGGTGGAGACTGTCACAGACCTAACTGAATTAACCGAAGCCCGCCGCAGAGCTGAGGAGGCAATGGCACGCCTTGCGGAGCTTCACAGACTTGACAGAATAATCGGGAAAAGTCATGCCATGCAGCAGGTGTTTTCTGCAATTAGGGCAGCAGCGGCAAGTGATGCTACTATACTGCTGCAGGGAGAAAGTGGGACCGGGAAGGAGCTTGTTGCTGGGGCCATCCACTTTAACAGCCCCAGATCTGATATGCCATTTGTTACTGTCAATTGCGCTGCACTACCTGAAACACTATTGGAAAGCGAGCTTTTCGGGCACGTTCGTGGCGCTTTTACAGGAGCGATACGCAGCAGGAAAGGAAGATTTGAAGAGGCTGACGGCGGCACCATATTCCTAGACGAAGTTGGAGAGATAAGCCCGTTCATCCAAGTGAAGCTGCTCCGCGTGCTGCAGGAAAAAGAGATTGAAAGGGTAGGAGAATCTCTCAGGCGTAAGATCGATATCAGAATAATCGCTGCCACGAACAAGGACCTCTTGAAACTCGTCAGAAATGGAGAGTTTAGAGAGGATCTTTATTACCGCTTAAAGGTCTTCCCCATATACATCCCTCCCCTCCGCAGTCGAAAGGAAGATATACCGCTGCTGGTAAGCCACTTCATAACGGCCCAGAACAAGAAAACAGGGAAAAAGATTCGCGGTCTGTCTCAGCCTGCTATGAGGATCATGATGGATTATGGATGGCCAGGCAATGTGAGAGAACTTGAGAATGCCATTGAGCATGCATTTGTGCTGTGTGACGATGAATACATTGATGTCTTTGACCTGCCTTTAGAAATACGGCAATTAGCCTACCAACCAATGAGGCAAAGGGGCATCTGTTCATCTGTTACCCCCGGGCGTTATAAAGACAGCCTGACAAGAGAGAGACTCGTGGATATGTTAACCCAGTGTCACTGGAACAAAGCGGAAGTGGCGAGAAGATTGGGTGTGAGCAGAACGGCTGTCTGGAAGTACATGAAAAAATGGGGTATCCCCCTTTCTAAGTGATAGGGCTCCCTATATTGCCTGCATGATTCCTGATAGTCCAGGATATATTGAGTCTAAAATTAAATTGCCCTAAGCGTTGAACTTTGACCCTTGAGAATTACGCAAACAGCGCCGCAAGCAGTACCGCCAGCACCCCATTGAGAAATATACCGTCAAATGTGCCCGCCCCGCCTATAGATGCAACCGGGGCACCCAGGTCCTTGATTTTATCCAAGTTTAGTAAATCAGCCCCAATCAAAGTCCCGAGTGTGCCCGAAATATAGGCGACTATCGGTATGTATCCCGAACCTATGGCAACTGATATAAGTGCTGCCACAAGAGGGGGCAAAAATGCCGGCATGGCTATGCCTACTCCTCGGATTGGTCTAGCTAACTTATACGTAACTACTGTCATGATAGCCGTAGCAATACCTGCTCTAGCCCAGATGCCCGTCTTGAGCAAGAGATAAATTGAAATCAGGATGGGGATGATCGCGCCCCCTAGATTAATCGCAAGAACAGTTTCCCTCCTCTTCCATACAGGTATCACATACCTGAAACCAAAGTAATCTACGCGAGTCTCCGTGGTCATAGTTTCTTGGGGTATCCTCTTGATAGGGATATTTATGAAGCTGCCCACCAGGGTGACAAACAGTGCACTAAAAACATATTCAGGCGGGATGCCTATTCTAGTAAAGGCAAGTGCTATAATGTTGATTTGGACCATTACAAAAAAGAATAAGATGAAGAAGAAAAATATTATAATGAACAGGAACGTGAGAGGGTTAAAAAACATGATCTGTCTCCCTTTCTTATTCTAATGCGTAGACACCATAGGGCTCAACTTGTCCGTCAAACAAGGTCCGGCTGATGAGGTCAAATTTTAGCTCATGTTCCGGCAAAGGTATAACTTCGTCACTTACATTAACGATGCCAAGAATTTTTTCCCGACCATAGCTTCTCTCGATAGACACGAGCCTCTTGTCTAGGTCAACGATCCTCCGTTTACTCCCTGGGTGCAATGACCTGATGCGTTTCCTCGAATCCAGGAGCCTTAAATAGCTCTCCAATACTTGGCGGCGAAGAGAGTGATTGTCCCGCAGGGAGTTTTCAACTTCTTCAAGTCGCACTTTCTGTCTGTTGATCATTCGCTTGATGCCCGTTTTCTCGACGCCTTCTCGATAATTCCGCGACCCCAGTAAACTATGAATGTATATTCCTGGCACGCCTCTTAGCAGTAACATAATTGCCTGCGAGGCCATGAACCTTTGTACCTGCAGAGTATCACCCGGATCTTTGGGATCATTAATGGCATCGAAATATGTAATATTCAATTCATAGGGTTGTTTCTTGCCCTTAACCATCATATAAGAAACAAAGCCACCGTGCTTTATGGTATGATCCACCAAGTCCTTTATCTGATCCTCGGTTAATATTCCCCTTGCCCCGGGCAAACCTATACCATCATGCGATGCGAGGAAGTCAAAAAACAGGAGGTCCTCCCTTGTCCTTCTCGCAAGGTTCTGTATGTGGTAGGTGTCCCTTCTCACAAAAGCATCCAAGACCAAGGGAGGCAAAGAGAACTGGTAAACCATGTGCGCCTCATCGCCTTCTCCAAAATACGAAACATTGTCCTTGTAAGGGAAATTGGCCTCAGTCAGCAGCATTGCATAGGGCGCCACGTACTGGAGGATTCTTCTGAAAAGCTTTACAATTTGGTGGGTCTTGGAAAGGTTTACACAACTTGTATGGGGTTCTTTCCACACATAGCCTATTGCGTCAAGGCGTACAATGACAGCACCTTGTGAGAGGTAGAAGAGTAATACATCTATTATCCTCATCAATACCTCGGGATTCTTGTAATTTAGATCAATTTGGTCAGCGCTGAATGTTGTCCAAACATACTTTTCTCCCATTGCTGTTTCAAACCTGGTAAGCAATGGGGTCTCCCTTGGTCTGAACACCTCGGGCATTTCCACCGGGCTATCATACCATATGAAATAGTCCCTATAACGCTTGTCCCCAGCCAAAAACCTCTGGAACCATTTTGATTTGCTTGAAACATGATTAAGCACCAGATCTACCATAAGATGGTAGTCCCTTGAGATCCGGCGGACATCTCTCCACTCACCAAGCCGGCGGTCTACCTCCTTATAATTTATGACCGAGAATCCTCCGTCAGAACTGCTCGGGAAAAAAGGAAGGATATGTACACCTGTTATGGTATCCTTAACATATCTCGTCAGGAACTTGTGAAGGGTCTTGAGGGGCTTTTCGTTCTCCTCGTATATGGTATCAGCATAGGTTATAAGTATTGAATCCTTTTCGCTTATTATAGGCCTTTGACCAAATTTTTTCGTTCTGAATCTGATTCCTTCCTCTCTCGTATAGACATCCATCCTGTTTTTCAGGGGCCCGAAAATCCGATCTGCCACATCCTTGGAGTAAATTATCCTTAAGATTTGCCTTATTTGGCGCAGGATATTCACAGTATCCCTGCCCCTGTCTTTTTTACTTCGCTTCCTTGCCATACTATGAGGGCACCTCCACTTAGTGACGCTTTAAGTGCAGGAAATTCACCATATACTCAGATCGTGCGCCATAGTAACATTTGAGGTCAGCGGTTTCCATAAAAATTCTGTCGTGCGGGTTTTGTTTGACTTGGTTTGAAGATTTTCTTAAAGTCCGTTGCAGGTAGTAACGGGCTAATACTAACTTATAAGGAGAGGAGACTATGATTCTGAAAGGCGAGGATTACATTCAGCGGCTTGCTGGATACAAGCGAGACATCTTCGTAAGGGGCGACAAGATACAGAACTTCGTTGAGCATCCAAATATTCGTCCAGCCATTAATGCTATCGCATTCACATACGATCTTGCGCACGAGAAGGTCGCCTACTCTCCTGAATCTGATCTGGTGGGCGATAAGGTCAACAGGCTAAACTACGTCAACCAAACAACCGAGGATCTTATCGCACGCATGGACTTCCAGAGAGAATTAAGTATGAGAACCGGCACTTGTCATTACAGGTGCCCGGGGGCCGATGCGATCTGTTCTATATATCCAGCCACAAAGGAAACGGATGAGAGGCTTGGGACAGATTATCATCAAAGGTTTCTTTCGTTTTTGAAGGAAATACAATTAAAAGACTACGCTTGCACCGGTGCGCTGACTGACACCAAGGGCGATCGCTCGAAGAGGCCAAAAGATGCAAGGGATATGTATGTCCATGTGGTGGAGAAAAGGGATGACGGGATTGTGGTGAGCGGCGCGAAGATTCATCAAAGTGGGGCCTTTGCTGCGGATGTAAATTTTGTCCTCCCAACCCAGACATTCAAGGAGGGAGAGGAAGAATTTGCAATAGCCTTTGCAGTCACCCCTGAAGATGAAGGTATTAAATATGTGCTACAAAGCACGGGATACCAGGCCATATTCAGGGAGGGGGGAAGTTTTGAGCCCGGCAACTTTAAATACGGCGACCGACTTACGTGTACCGTTATATTCGATAATGTATTTATTCCCTGGGAGAGAGTTTTCGTGTTTGAGGATCTCAAGGCTAACCGACATGTGCTGACTAACTTTGCCATTTCCCATAGATGCGCAGGTGCTGCCTGTAAGGCCGGTTTCATTGACTCCATGATTGGAGCTGCCAGCTTAATGTTAAAGGCCAACGGCCTTGAGAAAGTAGCGGCTCTGAGACAAAAGCTCGGCGAAATGGTCGGAATATGCGAAGGGGCTTATGGCATTGCCATTGGAGCTGCCACAAAAGGCTTCAATGATTATGGCGTACGGCAGCCGAATATGCTTATAGCCAATGCCGGAAAGGTGATTGGTGTGGAAGGCTTTGGAAAGGTTCTTATGAACCTGGCGGAAATTGCTGGTGGTATACCGGTAACAGCCCCATCAGAATTTGATCTCAAGAATCCAGAAGTCGGTGCACTGGTGGATAAGTATCTCCAGGCCAGCCCAAATTTCACCACCGAGCAGAGGCTAAAAATAATCAAGTTCATTGAATTCTGGGCAACCAGCTCTCATCTTCTCGGAGGCATACACGGGGGTGGTTCACCGGCAGCGGCGATCATATTCTTGCAGATGCTTGCAGACATAAATTCAAAAGAAGAGGCAGTCAAGGACGCGATTGATCTGGGGGAGTGAAAAAACCGTTAACCCACAGCCACAAGGTAAATTACCAGTAACAACCCTATGCTGCCCAGGAGGATGGCTATCATTACGTCAGGTGCAAAAGACGGTCTGAATACGCCTTCTGCTATATCCTTTTCAAGCTTCAGAAATCTGTAGGTGGCCAAAAGGGCTACTACTGCTCCAAGTAGCACCAGGAATAGTCCGGCATACTTCACACAATCGCATTGAAAGGGAGTAGTGGTGTTGGAAAGAGGGGCAACACCGAATTTTTCAATGACAAAGCCAAACGCCATTATACCAATCGCTGTCCTGATCCATGCAAGAAAGGTTCGCTCATTAGCCAAGTGCACACGCCTGTTTTTTGCCATGCTTTCTTTGGTGTTTGCTTCGGGCACTCGCGTGAAAAACATTTTCTTCTACCCTCCCGAAAAACTTTATACTTATCTCCGGTCCGCCATGAGTAGGGGAGCAATGCCCGTCTTGGCGTTCATCCGCAATAACTTTATCATATTTTTTTGGCCAGTAGTGTACCCATTTTGCTTTGGAATTATTAATTCTTCTAAAACAGGAGAAATAGGCGCCGATGTTTCTATAGAAAGGATCACAAGTGTCCAAAATCGGCTTTTTGCAAAAAGCAGGGGAACGCCTGCCTCCGCCAAGGCTACGGCAAGGCAGGGGATATTCCCGTTGCGGCGTCATTTGGGCCCTGAAGTCTCGCCATGGGCGGGAAAGAGGCAACCTGCCTCATAACGGACAGCGCTTTGCGTCATTCCCGCGAAAGCGGGAATCCAGAAAATCGGCTATGGTAGACT
>CAZAKC010000011.1:0-41129 GCA_964485655.1 uncultured Desulfobacteraceae bacterium | reverse complement strand
GTTTTCACTGACCCCCCTTATTATGACAATGTGCCTTACTCCTATCTCTCTGATTTCTTTTATGTATGGTTAAAGAGGACCCTGGGCGAGGTGCACCCTGAGCTTTTCTCCACGCCGCTAACACCCAAGAAGAACGAGATAGTGGCATATTCCCATGGTGAAGGGGGATTTGAGGCAGGTAAAAGGTATTTTGAAGATATGCTGAAAAAATCCTTTCAGGAGATTCACCGTGTGCTCAAACCCAATGGCATTGCGGTTATTGTATATGCCCACAAATCGACCCAGGGCTGGGAGACCCTTGTAAATTCCCTGCTTGACTCCGGTCTTATCATGACAGGGGCCTGGCCCATCAACACAGAGATGCAGGCCCGGCTCAGGGCACGGGAATCAGCCACCCTTGCCTCATCAATCTACATTGTGGCGCGAAAGATGAAACGAGAGCCCACCGGGTTTTACCAGGAGGTGAGGCAGGCAATTGAAGAGCACTTGAACAAGAAGCTTGAAAGGCTTTGGCAGGAGGGAATCGGGGGGGCAGACTTTTTCATATCAGCCATCGGCTCTGCCATTGAGGTGTTTGGAAAATACGAAAAGGTAATGGACTACGGAGGCAATATAGTTCGGGCCGACCGTCTGCTTGAAGATGTGAGAAAGATGGCCACAGAGTTTGCCGTGCGCCAGATCCTCCGAAATGGTTTTGCGGGCGAGATATCTGACCTTACCCGCTTTTATGTGCTTTACAGGTGGAACTACGGGACTGCCAAGGTGCATTTTGATGAGGCCAGGAAGCTTGCAGCAAGTTGCGGCATTGATATAGCAAGGGAGTGGAACGGCGGATTCATAAGAAAGCAGAAGGAATTTATCCGCGTCCTTGGCCCCAGCGAACGGGAGCCTTCGGAATTGAGCAGCCCAGAAGAGCTCATAGATGTGCTTCATGCAGTCCTGCGACTTTGGGAGAGGGGGAAAAGGGACCAGGTAGTTGAGTTGCTTACCAGTAGCGGGTTTGGCAGGAGCGAGGCCTTTTACAGGGTAGGGCAGGCCATCTCTGAGACACTTCCTGATGAAAGCAAAGAGAAAAAACTACTGGACGGCTTCCTGGCAGGCCGAGAACGTTTGAGAGAAGAAATAACCAGTCCAAAACAGGAGTCATTCCTATGAAAGCCTTTCATACGGTTGCAGTGCCCCATGCGGATATCCTCGAAGGTAAGCTCACCATGGATGTGTTTGCGGCAGACCTCTGGGAAGTAAGCCGCAACAGGGGCTCTGAGGAGTACAGGGACGCAGACACATTTTTCAGAAAAACGTACCTGACCCAGGGGTTGGAGAACCTGATGGACATAGTTGAGAAAAGAATAAAGGGTGAGGGGGGCGACCCTGTTTTGCAAATCCAGACCCCCTTTGGGGGTGGCAAAACCCATGCCCTCATTGCCATGTATCACAAGGCAAGGTCATGGGGCGCAAACCGAGTGGTGATCTCTGGAACTGCCCTTGGCGGCGAGCATACCCTGTGGGGCCTTATGGAAAAACAGTTAACGGGCAAGAATGCCGAGTTTTCAGGCATGAGCTGGAAGGGAAAGGAAGGAATCATGGAGCTTCTCTCCCACGCTCAACCTGTCCTGATTCTTATGGACGAGATCCTTGAATATGCCACCAAGGCGGCAGCGGTGAGAGTAGAGGCCACAAATCTCGCTGCCTTGACCATCGCCTTCATTAAGGATCTGACAGAGGCTGTGGCAAACCTTGACAGGGGATGCCTCCTAATAACCCTGCCTTCAAGTATAATTGAGCACTACGACGAGCAAGCAGAGCGGCTGTACCAACAACTGCAAAAGGTATCAGGGAGGGTGGAAAAGATATATACGCCTGTTCAGGATAACGAGGTGGTCAAGGTAATTCGGCGGCGCCTTTTCAGCAGCGTGAGCCAAAGTGCAATGAAAAAAGTCATAAATGAATTCATGGAGTTTGCAGAAAAAGAGGGCCTGATACCGGCAGAGGTTGAGCCAAGCGAGTATAGGGACAGATTCATTGATTCCTACCCCTTCATGCCGGAGGTGGTGGATGTCCTTTATCATCGATGGGGGAGTTTTCCTTCATTTCAAAGGACCCGTGGTGTGTTGAGGCTCCTCTCGCTGGTGGTCCACTCGCTTAAAGAGACCACCAAGCCTTATATTGGGCTTGGGGACATTGACCTGTCAAACCAAGAGATAAGGCAGGAATTTATTAAGCACATTGGAGCCGAATATAATGCGGTCATTGCTGCTGATATTACCAGCAGCGGCTCTGGGGCGAAAAAGGTGGATAAATCACTTGGTAATGCTTACAAGGGACTGGGTCTCGGCACTAGGACGGCAACCACGGTCTTTCTTTATTCTTTTTCAGGGGGCACTGAAAAGGGGGCCACGGTAGCTGAGATTAAGCGCTCTGCTACCACTATGGAGAACCCGGCAAGCGTTGTGGCCGAAGCTGTTGAGCAACTCAAAGGCAAACTCTTTTACCTCCAAAGCATCGGGGAAAAATACTATTTCAGCAATCAGCCCAATCTGAACCGGATACGCCTGGGCAAGATGGAAAACATTAAAGATGAGCAGGTGAGGGACGTTGAAAGGGAACTGTTGAAGGGCACTCTTGGAGGCTCAAAACTAAGGATATTTCTATGGGAAGAAGACTCTGCCAATATACCTGATACAGAAGAACATAAGTTGCTGGTGTTGAAGCAAAAAGACAGCGAGGTCATGAAACAAATCCTGGAAAACAAGGGCTCTACACCAAGAATATACAGAAATACGATTTTTTTCCTTTACCCGGTGGAGGGAGAGCGGGCAGCATTCACCAATGCCGCAAAGATGAAGCTTGCCTGCGAGGCCATTGCCAATGACAAGACCATTGCCCTTTCCAAGGATCAGAAGAAGGAGAACGACAAGGAACTGAAAAAGGCTGAGAGCAACCTACTTGAAGCAATTCGCCGTCTTTATCGCATGGTTTCGGTTCCAGGGAAGGATGGATTTAAGGAGATTGACCTGGGAATTCCCACCTATGGCGAGACAAAATCCCTCCATGAAGAGGTCTACGAGAAATTGAAGCTGGATGGCGAGATCTTGGAGATCATAGCCCCCCTTGTGTTGAAGGAGAAATACCTGGTTGGCAAAGATTATGTCTTAACTGAACAATTGTGCCAGGCCCTGTTTAGGACGCCTGGGGAGACAAGGCCTGTCAACAGGGCGGTGCTTGAAGAAAGCATCAAGGAAGGCGTCAGGAGGGGGCTATTTGGATTAGGAGAGCTTGGTGAAGGCAAACTGACGGTCAGGTATTTCGAGAAGACTCCAAGCGTCTCCTTCGTAGATCCAGAAATCCTGATTGCGGAAAACCTTTGTAAGGAATGGGAAGCTCAAAAAGAACCTGAAAAAAAGTCCATTTCAGAAGGCACTCCTGAGCCGGTAGAGCGATATGAAAAGCCAAGGCCGCAAGCTGTTGATGTGAAGCCATCCCCCGAGGAGGAGGTGAAGAAAGAGCTTAAACTGAGCTTCACTGTCCCCAAGGGCAAGGTGTCCAACATCATGGGGCTTATGAATTTCTTGCAGAAGAAGTTCGACATCCTTGAAATCCGATTAGTCGCCCGCGAGGGCAGCATCACACCCCAGGAGTATGAAGATAAGGTTGAAGAGACATTCAGGCAGTTAGGGATTGAGGTTAGGGAGGACGGTGAAGGCTAAGCCCGGAAGATATTGAGAATTGAGTGATATCCTTTTGGGTCTCATTCTAGCATGTGCCTAGTTTATTAAGAGTGGACATGTAGCTTTTTTAATTATATGTAATTAATTTGTCGAGTTCATGGTAATGAGGTAAGAGATGGAAATTAGAAAACTCAACGTTTCTGTTGTTGTACTTGCCATGGAGCACAATCCCACTATTCTTCATCCCTCATTTCTTGAGTCTGAGGGGATTGTACCCAAAGGCTGGCAACTAGCTGAGCCACCCATTTGTACGCCGCCACTTTCCGTAGTAAAATATAAAAACGGTATTAGTTTTAGTGTGGAGAGCCGGAAATTCCAAGTAGCGCAATCTCCGCCCCCCGATAAATTGGAGGACTCACAAGCCCCGGAGTTGGCTATAAAGTACGTGGAAAAGCTCCCATATGTTCGCTACACTGCTATTGGGATTAACATGGCAGCTCTTATCAAAGACCCCGAACCAGAGAAGACTCTAATCAGCAAGTTCCTTGTTGCTGAGAATTGTAGCGTTAGTAGTCTAAACCTAGAGTCTGCCTCTTTCCGTCTTGTGTATCGTATGGAAAAGGGTAGACTGAACCTTACCTGTGAGCCTGGTTCAATCGAAAGTGATCAGTTAAATGGAATAGTGGTTAATGCCAATTATCATACTGATTGCTCTGGCACCAATCCAGTGCAGGAACTGAGGGAAATTGTTCTCAAATTTCCAGATCGGTGTAACCACTTCGAGGAAACAGTCCTAAAGGAGCTTTTTGGGAAGGAGAAGAGACATGTCTAGTAGTACTGCTATTGAATATGCAGAGATCAATGCTGAAGAAGCGTTCTTTGAACTTAATCCATACCTAACTGCTTTTAGGGAAGCTGCCTTTTCTGGGCAAGGCGTTAATGAATCATGGACATCTATCACTATGATACTTGGTTCAGGGGCCATTCTAGAAAATGATACGCATGGAATCGAAGAGCAGCAAAAGAGGATGCTTGAGGTTTTTGAAAGTGTTACCCGAGTCTCTGATAGGTTTGGAGAGGGATGGATACGTCATCCAGAGTCCACTGAGGCCACAGAATATTCGCCGTTTGGGTCCGAAATTTTGTCAGCTATATATGCTGAGCCTGTTGAAGATGGGTACTCACATCCAGCAGAAGAAGTTCTCAGAAAATTGGTTGTCCATTTTCCTCAAAAGACAAGCAACTGGCTTTACAACACCGTACAATATGAAACTAACGCAGGCATAGTTGCCTCTATTCTAAAGTGCTTGGGCCGTTTAGAGCCCAACGGATATATTGACCACGGTTTGGCTATTGCTGAAGCGGCCTTAAAGCACCATGACGTAGAGGTAAGGGATGCCGCTGTGCAGATGCTGGAAGAGTGGGGTAGCGAGAAGGCCGTTGGGATCCTAGATCAGCATCTGAAAAACGAAGAGGTGGATTGGCTCAGAGATTATATAGAATCTGTCCTAGAAGACCTCAAGGGAGCTTGAAGATTTTGGTATGGGTTATATCGTTAGGAAGATTTCTAGGGCGAAATGGGAGCCTAAGGAAGAGCTGGGTGCTGATGCTATTCCGGCCGATGCTGTAACATCTGACTTGAGGACAACGGGGAATTGTTTATCATTTTGGGAGTGTTCCGATCCTAATAATCAGGACCAGCTCAAGGAGATAGCGTTGGCTTTAGCCACACCTGCGAATCGGGAAAATGATCGTGTGGATAAAATTGATCTGGCATGGATCGAAAAAGAAGCGGTGGAAAACGAAGGGATAACACTAGAGAGGACTCAAGGAGACACAAAAGTAGCTTACCTTAGGTCAAAGCATATTGATGCAGTTCACTTAGATCTGGAGAAAATAGGCATCCTGGCAAAGTTATTTGCCTGCTCAGTGCGGAACCATAATCAGTATTTTCGTTTTAGACGGACGAAGGTTAGGGAAATCCTTTACGAAGCTTTAAAAAATGGCCAAATCTCCCTTGACGAACTTCCAGAGAAAATTAGGGAGCAATTTGCGAAACCTTCAGTTGATTAACCTCGTAAGTATTCTCAGTCATAAGTTCTACAGAACTTTCTGTGTGTCCACCTTGACTCTCAGCCTTCAGCTATGAGCCAACTGCTACTAATTTTTTATGCCTTTCGGCGGCGGCTGTCAGGGGTTCAATATTGTCTGCTTCATCCTCATATATTCTGTCTCGAAACGACTCAGGATTCCTTGATCCGCATAACTGAAGTATCGCCCGTTACCTATAATAATGTGGTCAAGGACCTGAATTTGCAACAGCTTTGCCGCCCAAACCAATTCTTTTGTAATCCTGTTATCCTCACCTGAAGGATGCGGGTCACCAGAGGGATGATTGTGCACAAAAACAAGGGCAGCGGCCTTTATCTCAAGGGCAGCCGATATGATCTCGCGTGGGTACACAGCCGTTGCGGCCAAGGTGCCCTGGAACATGTCCCGCTCCTCTATGAGCTCGTTTTTCCGCGTGAGAAATAAAACCTTGAAAACCTCGCGCTTTAAGTCTTTCATGGAATGGAAAAGGTAGTCAAAAACCTCCCTGGAATTATGGAAAAACGGGGCATGAGAGGCCCTATCCCTCAGATATCGCCTTGCTACCTGGTGAGCTAGACTGAGGTAGAGAGCATTCTTGGGCCCGATACCCTTTATCTGTGTCAGTTTGTCAATAGGGGCGGAAAGCACGCCTGAGAGGCTACCAAATCGCTTCAGCGCTTCCCTGGCCTGGGGCTTCAGGTCACCCCTGGGGGTCCCAAGGGTCAGCAAGAACTCGACGACCTCTTCATCGCTAAAGCGCTCAAGTCCGCCTTCTAGGTATCTTTTCCTGAGTCTTTGCCTGTGGCCTTTTCCCTTGTCTAACCAATATTGTTTGTCCATTTCAGGAATCCTTATGGGCAATAGGGTTTGCCAGAGGATGGAAATCGCAAACCTGGCGCAGGATAATAGCAAAGCACCATAAAACATAGCAAGAGAATAGGTTGCCAGGATGGGCTTTTAGCCGAGAGTTGGGTGTTGAAATTGCTTAAGAACTGCTTAATATTACAAAATTAATTAATGGAAAAATTGGACCCCGCCGTGGTAAAATCACTTTGTATTGAGCCTCGTTTGATTTCCGATAATTGCCCCTGATGATGTTTGCCAGGAGGAGAAGCATGGCGTCTAAAGCCCTTGAGGTAAATATAGCTTGCAGTCGGGTAGACGTCACAGTGGACCGACGCTACCTCGTCCTCGAAGAAATACTTACTAATTACGAGGGGGCACGCAAGGGACTTAAAGCTCTTCTAGAAGAAATATGCCACCCTTACAGAAATTGGGCCTTTATCGTCAAGGAGGCGAGATCTTATGCGTTAAATTACTTCCACCTGCTGGTATCCCACGATAAGGCACCTGAGGCCGTCCGCATCTACGTGGATATATTTTTGCAGGCCCTGGAGTCTTCGACAGAAGAAGAAGTGCGGAAGAACGCAGTAGATAATCTCCTTTTCTTCATTCAGAAAATATTGAAAGATTCCGGCCCCGAGCTTGAACGCTTCCTGCCTGTCCTTCAAGATAAATTCGAAAAGATAGCATCGTATCCCCCGGAGATGTTCGGGCTATTTGCCTCAAGCTTTTATCAATTAAACAGACTCGCAGGGCTGTATCTACAACATGTTGGGCGTAATCGAGATTTTTCTTCCCTTAATAAACTCCTTACCAAGTACTATGAGTTCACGTACTTCTATTGGCTCCACGAGGCAGATCCCCTTGAGTGGTTTAGCAAGGAATCAGGAATTGATGCCAGCGCTGACGGTGTGAGGGAGGTCTTCCTTCCCATATCCCACGAACAGATCAGGAGCTATTTATCGCGGCTTGAAGACATCAAAAATGACCATGATCCCAGTTCCCCAGAAACATTGAAGGAGATGCTCTCCCTGCCCGGCTATGGACAGATAGTGAGTGCCTATAAACGTATCCCCTCAGCACTAGCCAATCTCTGGAAGAAGGACGGTCAGGGAAGGCTACTGAAACTGATTTTTCTGTTACAGATTATGAGCATAGAAGGGCTCTCATCCCTGTACGAGGACACGCTTCGAGAAATAAACCGGACGATGGGGTTGCTGATTTCAAGCGAAGATCTGCCGGTCATCTACAAGTACCTGGATAAGACATTTGAGATTTTGAGGACCAGTTCATCAAAGTATGCCGGGATTGCTCTCAATTGTGTTCTGAACATGGGCAGGGCTGTATACAAAACCGATGAGAGTGACTTAGTGGACTTTTTCATCCAGGCTGTTGTCTCTTTGGGGTTTCAAGCCCCAAGGATAACCGGCGTAGGAGATGACTGGCAGGTTCGGTCAAATCCATTTCACATACAGAATATCAGGACATGGATGGAGCTGATAGAGCTCAAACCCAAATGGTCAAAGAAGCTTCTTTCCTCTCTCATAATATGTCTGGCACTTACAGGAGTGTTCATCAAGGACACGGATCTGTTCCCTAGAGACATTACGCGTTTCCTGGATAGTGATTTTTCCCCCGTCTATAACTTGGCAAAACAACTGATGAGACTTTTCCCTACCTATTTCAATGACATAGGGGCTGAGGGCAAGTTGAGAGACATCTCCACAAGGATAGACGAGGTATGCTTGAGAAAAGATCCTCTTGTTCATTTCCTACGCAAACAGAGCCATGTGGAAAGTAGTAATCAGACCATTGCCCTAATGGAAGGGATGCTGGAGTTCTGGAGGACAAAGAAAAAAGACACTGTCAAGGCATTCGTTCCACCAAATATTTTCACCCAAATCCAAGAGCAAGGCCCATACATTGATGGGGTACATAAACTTCTAAATGCGGTATTGGAAAGGGAGGCTGTAAATGGCATCCAGGATCTTTTAGAGATCGATGAAACAAGCATCAGGGAGAAGTTAGGGGGAATTCCTGGAACCTCGCAGATAGACTATGACAGGATAGAATTGGCCATTACATTTTATAAGCTTCTTTTTCAAAAGTATCATTTCGCCTTCACGGAGATGGACTCCTACTTGGCCCAACTGCAAGCTGCAGGTATCCCTGACCTGGGCGAATTACGCGACGCCCTCACTGAGAAGTCAAAACAGAAAAAACTAGGTGGCCTGTTGGCTTACTTGGAGAAATTGAAAAAAATCATTCTCGCTCCCAGGGGTTTTGAGATTAAAGAAGACATATACAGAAAGAGGCATTTTACCGTGGACATACCATCCATGTATGGGAGCTACCATGAACTGAAGTTCGACGCCTTGGGACTAACCTTCAGAATTGAGTCATTGGTAAATGTACTGTTCGAGGAATTAATTGAACAACTTGATCTGGAATTCATAACCAGGGAAACCATGTCCCATATTTATGAGTTCCTGATCCTGTTTGATAAAGGCCTCAGGTTGGAAGGCATTGAATCCCTAGAGGTTGCCAAGCAGCTTGATCTTCTAGCGCATTCCCTGAAGATAAGGGGCTTTTCCTCCACCCAGTTTGTGGATATTTTCAGAGGCCTTTCGTTGGCGGTGAGCAACATTGTCCATGATTACTTTAATAATGTGCATCAGAACAATCTCATAAATATTATATCACAGATACCCAAGGAGGATTTGCTGCCCAAGTTCAGGCCAAAGGATGATGAGGATCCGGAACGATTCGCCCATAGAGTGTCGGAGATTTTCCTGAGAGACAGGATAGCATCGTCCCTGGGGCTTCAGCAAATGGATGTTTTTGTGAGCCGAATCCTTAACACTCTATATGAGCAGGCCCAAAGGCTGCCTAAGGAGAAGGTACACAAGCTTCTGAGTTATGACCCAAAGAAAGCCCTCACGCCTTTGTATCCTGTTAACCAGAATGTTGTTGATCTGATACACCTGGGCAACAAGGCCCTAAACCTTGTTCGGTTGAAAGGTTTGGGGCTCCCGGTTCCTCCTGGTTTCGTAATTACCACCGAGGTTTTCAGGTGCCGCGATGTGGTGGAAAAATATCCTCCTGCAAGGAAA
Source organism: uncultured Desulfobacteraceae bacterium (assembly GCA_964485655.1). GTDB lineage: Bacteria > Desulfobacterota > DSM-4660 > Desulfatiglandales > Desulfatiglandaceae > B111-G9. The sequence continues at coordinate 31,414 of CAZAKC010000011.1, read as the reverse complement.
AATCTTGAGCAGCAGGTAGCCAGAGAGCTAGCAAAGATTGAATCGCTAACGGGGAAGTATTTTGGCAATCCAAAAAATCCTCTGCTTCTCTCGGTTCGAAGCGGCTCGTCCATATCGCAGCCCGGAATGATGAACACATTCCTCGATGTGGGGATTAACAAGGAGATAGTACAGGGACTTGTGAGGATAACGGGCAACCCGTGGTTCGCATGGGATACCTACAGGCGTTTCCTGCAATCGTATGGGATGGCCTTTGGTATGGAACGTGATCTGTTCGACGCTATAATATCTGACTTTAAATATCGTCTCGGCCTGCCACTGAAAAGGGAATTCAGCGGGGATCAGATGAAAGACGTGGCCTTGACCTACGAGCAATTGATTAAGGACCACGGTATCGAGCTTGAGGTGGAACCTTTTTCGCAATTAATGATAGCCGTGAGCAAGGTCTTCGATTCGTGGAATGCCCCTAAGGCCGTTACATACCGCAGAATCATGGGCATATCTGATGACTGGGGCACTGCTGTAACGGTCCAGGCGATGGTGTTTGGTAACTATTCGAACAAATCAGGCTCAGGTGTATTCTTTACTCATAACCCCAGATGGTCCGGAGACATGCTGGTTCTATGGGGAGATTACACATTGGGCAATCAGGGGGAAGACGTGGTTTCAGGATTAGTCAAAACCCAGCCAATCTCGGTTAAACAGGCCGAGGCGGAAAACCGCAATCCTGAAGAGAGTCTGGAAAGAAGGTTCCCTGATATCTTCAAGAACCTGAGACAGTGGGCAAAGGAGCTTATTTATGAGAGACGGTGGAGCCCCCAGGAAATGGAATTTACATTTGAGGGGCCCACTGCTGAAGACCTTTACATACTTCAGACAAGAGATATGGTGATGAGGGAGAGGAAAAAGGTCTATTCCTTTGATCTCGCACAAGATGGTAAAGTTGAATTCCTGGGCCACGGTATAGGGGTGAGTGGGGGTGCCATGACAGGCAGGGCGGTCTTCAGCCTTGAAGAGATCAGGTACTGGAGGGAAAAGGAACCTGGTACCTCTCTGATCTTAATAAGGGGTGACACTGTGCCCGACGACATAAAAGAGATATATGAAGCTGATGGTTTATTGACTGCGCGAGGTGGGTCTACCAGCCATGCTGCGATAGTTGCGCACCGATTGGGCAAGACTTGTGTTGTGGGCTGTGCTAATTTGATATGTATGGAAAAGGAAAGGAGTTGTTCCCTTAGTGGTAGGAAAGTAGACTCAGGGGACTGGATCAGTATAGATGGAAATGAAGGAAGCGTGTATCTAGGACTGATGAAAATAAAAGAGATGGAGAGGGATGAAAATGGAGGCTTTTGAAGGACGCAAGGCAGGAGGCGATATGGTACTGGGTATAAATGGTCTGGGCAGAATAGGCAAGTTAACTTTGTGGCACCATGTTGCGAGAAAATATTTCCCTGAGATAGTAGTAAACATAGGGAGGCCCGTTGGGACGTCTCTTAAAGATGTGGCCCACTATATAGAAAGGGATTCGACGTATGGATCTCTTGGGGGCTACCTGCAGGGCCACCGGGGCGGCAAGGTGGTGCAGCAGATTGACGAGGCAAGAGGGGAGATCATCGTAGATGGAGTAAAAGTTAGGGTTCTCCGACAAGCCAGGGATCCCAAAGATATTGCTTGGGCTGAACACGGCGTACGCTTGGTAGTGGATACAACCGGCAAATTTCGTGACCCCACGGCGCCCGCTGACTCACCAAAGGGTGCCCTCAGAGGGCATCTGGAAGCGGGCGCAGAAAAAGTGGTTCTTTCAGCCCCTTTCAAGATAAAAGACAAAACCCAACCTATGCCCGAAGATTCAGTGACCACAGTGATGGGGGTTAATGAAAACGATTTCGACCCAAGGGTTCATAAGTTAATCTCCAATGCTTCATGTACAACCACGTGCCTAGCTCATATGATGAAGCCCTTAATAGATTACTTCGGAGCTCATCGGATACTCACAGCCTCAATGGCAACCGTGCATGCAGTTACAGGGTCCCAAGAGGTGCTGGATAGATTACCTAAAGCCGGTGCTACTGACCTCAGAAAGAACAGAAGTGTGATGAACAATATTATTTTGACTACCACCGGTGCCGCTGATACCTTAGGCCTTGTGATACCTGAGATGAAAAAGATCGGATTCATCGCAGAGTCTGTTAGAATCCCTAACACCACCGGGTCCCTTGTCATACTAGTTGTGAACTTGCAGGAGGAGCCTTCAGGACAGCCTATCAGGCGTGATGTTGTCAATAGCATTTACAAGAACGCAGCAGAAAATGATCCAAGGGGATACCTCCATTATACAGAGGAACAAAACGTCTCCAGTGATATTATCGGGTTGCCTCGTGCTGCTGCCATAATAGAAGCCCACGAAACTCATACCAGGACTGCCGAGGTTGCCATAGATCTAGCCCTGGTCTGCGGAACAGAGGGGGTGGGAGGGCAAGGAGCCGCCAACATGGTTAAAATAGCTATTACTCAGGCAGTTATTTATGGATGGTATGACAATGAGCTGGGGAGCTACGTTAATATGCTTGGCGACCGAACGGTCTCCATTGCTGAAAGTATGTAAATAATGAACGGGCGCTGGGCATCACTGGGCACAGGCTAGCAGGATCTGGTAACACCCTCTTTTATGGATATGGGGTGCCAGGATATTTCAAATCAGTTGGGAAATTTAACATAAGAGGAAAGGCCATTGATTCAAAACCAAGGCACAAGTCTGAAAAAGAAAGTTATCATCGTAATCTTTCTGGCAGGGCTGGTATGCATCATTGATTTACTCATTTGCCGGAGCGCATTAGCGTGGGGCCCTGGTGTTCATACTGTTATAGCCCTTCGCTCGTTGGAGGGTGCAGACAATATCTTGTCGGCAATTGGAGCTATTATCCTGTCCAATCCACTGGAGTATCTGTACGGTTCTCTCGCGGCGGATTTTTTCTTGATGAAAGGGCATCTTAAGAGCACGAGGCATGCGCACCACTGGGAAGGAGGATTTGCCCTGCTCAAAGAGGCTGATACTGAGAAAGAGAAGGCTTATGCCTACGGATTTCTAGCCCACTTGGCAGCAGATGTAATAGCTCATAACATTTTTATTCCGAATCTTGTCCATATCTTTCCAAACAAAAGGGGAGGGGCCCACCTATACTGGGAACTGCGGGCCGATTACGTAGTAGGACCGGTATATACAAGAATAGCCAGGAATGTTTTAAGCACTGATCAGCATGCTTGTGACGACATCCTGCGATCTATAGTAAGCACTAGGAAAAAGGGCCTCAGGACCAGAAAAAAGATTTATACCCAATCAGTAAAGATATCAGACTATCTATACGATACGGTCCCCGCCTTGTTTGCTCGAAGCACTCTCAGGTGGGATGGATTCAGAGAGTACTCGCTGAGGATGGTAATGGTTTCATCGCTTTTTGTGACTGAATTTCTCCGGGATCCTTTCCACTCAATATGCCTTAAGTATGATCCCAATGGAAGGGTGAGGCTGAGGCAATCAAGGCGAAAGGGATTTCTCGCCCGGTTTCTCAGGTCCAGACGACCCTACCTTGCAGTCCCCAGGAGTGGTGAGATTTTTCGCATATGAATGATATTAGAATCCTTTCAGAAAAAGTCGCGGTCCGAATAGCTGCCGGAGAAGTTATCGACAGGCCGAGCTCTGTGGTCAGAGAGTTAATTGACAATAGCATAGACGCAGGTGCCAGCCGTGTAGATGTAAAGATCGAAAGAGGCGGCATATCTCTGATAAGGGTAAGCGATGACGGAATTGGCATGTCCAGAGACGATTTGTTGCTTTGCATTGAAAGGCATGCCACCAGTAAGATTTATGAGTTGGATGATCTTTATAATATCAGCACCCTTGGGTTTCGCGGTGAGGCATTGGCGAGCATTGCTGCTGTATCCAAATTAAGAATCAGCACAAGACAGAAGGGCAGCCTTGTTGGTTACCAACTCAAGGTGGCGGGGGGAAAGGTACAGTCTGTCGATGAGATTGGAAGGCCAGAGGGTACAACTGTCGAGGTGAAGGATTTATTTTATAATGTCCCAGCAAGAAGGAAATTCATGAGATCTCCCCGCTCGGAGACAGACAGCGTGGTAGACGTATTTACCAGAATCGCTTTGGGATTTGAGGATATCCATTTTGTGCTACAGGCTGATAAGAGGACGGTTTTGAACTTTGCAAGGACAAATAATTTGGTGCACCGGCTTGTGGTGCCATTTGGTAGAGATGTGGCTGAGCGGATGGTGCAGAGCACTGGATTAGGGGAGGGTGTTAAGATTAGTGTCTACCTTTGCCCCCCTCAGTTTGCGAGAACCAAGGCTGACAGGCTATATGTATATGTGAATAGGAGAAGCGTACGGGACAGAATGATAAACAAGGCTATCATTGAAGGATATGGTCGCAGGCTTATGAAGGGATTTTATCCTCAGGCCGTTGTGTTCTTGGACGTGGAGCCCTCTCTGGTGGATATCAATGTCCACCCTGCCAAGCAGGAAGTGCGCTTTAGCAATCCGGGTAGCATCTTTAGGAAGATCTCTGAGATTATAGATTCTGGATTGGGGCCCTCAGTGGAACAATACACGGTTGCTTCGGAGAAAAGCGCGGGCAAGAAGGTCGCTGAGCCTTTTCAGCTCAGTTGGCACACTCCGGATTCCAGCTATGATCTAAATCTCACTCTGTCGCCGGACCGGGAGATCGAGGAGGGCTCTATCGGAACTACTCTTCTCGACGAACAGGTGCTGGTGATTGGCCAGTTAAATGGAACATATATTCTCTGTGAGGGGCAGGGAGGTCTGGTAATAGTTGACCAGCATGCCGCCCATGAAAGGGTCCTGTATGATAGGCTTATAAAGGCGGTGCAGGATGCCTCTGTGGAGGTGCAAACTCTGCTGTTGCCCAAAACGATAGAGTTGAGCCTCCGGGAGAAAAGGGTTCTTCAGGAAAAGTCCGGGTTGTTATCAAAGCTAGGGGTTGAAGTGGAAGACTTTGGGGGTCAGTCCGTCTTACTGCGGGGTATTCCTTCCCTTCTTGGTAATGCCAATTGGGATTTTTTGATGGGTGAGTTGATCGAGGCCCTGGAACAAGGCAAGGCTGACAGGGAAACCCTCATGCACCGGGCGATAAGTGTTTTGGCGTGTCACGGAGCAATAAAGGCCGGAGATGTTCTAACGAGGCAGGAAATGGAAAGCCTACTGGAACAGTTGAATAGGACAGCTCTTCCCACTAACTGCCCCCATGGAAGGCCGGTTTGCAGGAAGATTACTTATTATGAATTGGAAAAGATGTTCAAGAGGGTAGTGTGAGTGTTGAATTATCGTAAGCCCAAAGTAGTTATCATAGGGGGACCAACTGCAACCGGAAAAACCTCCTTTGCCATTTCGCTTGCCAAAGAGCTGGATGGCGAAATCGTAAATGCTGATTCCATGCAGGTATACAGGGAGATGGACATAGGGACGGCCAAGCCAAGTAAAGTGCAAAGAGCCACTATCCCCCATCATATGCTGGATGTGGTTTACCCGGATGAGCCCTTCAATGCGGCCCTTTACAGGTCAATGGCACTGCCAGCTATAACGGATATCTGGGAAAGAGGAAAGATCCCTATTGTGGTCGGCGGCACTGGCCTTTACATTAAGACCCTGAGAGGGGGACTTTTATTATGTCCAGAGGCAGATCCAGATCTCAGGGCTCGGATCAGGGAGGAATATGAGAGCCTCGGGCCTGAGCACATGTATGAGAGGCTGCAACAATTGGACCCGGAAGCAGCTAAAAAGATTCATTTAAATGATAGGATCAGAGTAATGCGGGCCATCGAAATATATGAGCTTACAAAAAGACGCCCCTCTGAGTTAGCAAAGAACCATGGTTTCCGGGAGAAACCATTTGATGATATAGTCTTTTGTCTGTATCTTGATCGAGAGGTCCTGTATGAGAGAATTAATAAACGAAGTGAGAAAATGATCGAGGAAGGGTTGGTGGAGGAGACAAAAAGGCTTCTGGATAAAGGTTACTCTCCTCAGTTAAAGTCCATGCAGGCTATTGGATACAGGCATATGGTCAGGTTCCTCACAAATAATTCTAGCCTTGGAGCAGCGCTCCGAGAGCTTCAAAGGGATACCAGGCGCTATGCCAAGAGACAGATCACATGGTTCAGGGCAGAGCCGGAGTTTATCTGGGTGAGGCCGCACCAATACGAAGCCGTTGTTAAAAGGGTCAGATCATTTCTGGCTAAATAGTCGATAACCAGGGAAGGAGACTTCGAGATATATCATCTCGTAAGTTTCGTTTGTTATATGATCACAGAAAGATTCTGGAAAAATTCAATCATGGTAATTTTCTTGCTCGCGGTGGGCCTGGTGCCAGCTATTGGGAGGGGAGCCAACTTTGTCGAAAGGTCCAGGTACGGCTCCATAGACTGGACTAATAGAATAATTGAGGCGGTTGGGCAAAGTACCTTTCCTAAGTACGAAGGGACAAAGCCCCGGGCCCGTTCCCTGGCAAAGAAGCTTGCCATCCAGAAGGCCAGGAAAAATCTCCTGTCGATTATCATGGCCATTACTATGGACTCGGGCAGATCTGTCTCTGATTTCATAAAGGGCGATAAAGAACGGCTAATTAAATTGACTTCGCTTGTGAAAAGTGCGGAACTTGCAAATCTGTCGTTTGTTGGAAAGGATACCGTTAGAGTGACCCTTTCTCTTAGATTCAATGGCCCTGTTGCTGATCTCATTTTGCCTGACTACATAAAGAGAATCAGGCCTATAATCAAGATGGGTTCCTGCACAACAAATCCGAAAAGCTCCTATACGGGAATTCTGATTGATTGCAGCGAGATAAGCTTTAAGCCGTGTCTCGTCCCGAGGATCATTAATGAGAAAGAAGAGGAGATATTTGGTCCAGCCTATGTGAGCCGAGACTGCGTAACCAGGGAGGGGATGGTAAGGTATGTTAAAGGGCCGGATAAACGGATCAATACTCTTTGGCTCGGAAAGAAGATATTAAAACTTAAGGCATTGAGGGTCCTTCGGGGTAATCCAAATATTGTTGTATTGACAAATTCTGATGCCGAAAGCATCAGGGCAAATCCTGTCAACCTCTTGCTTTTCCATGACTGCAAGGTTGTATTCGTCTTAGGAAAAAGGCCGAGCAAGTAAGGAATGTTGGATATACTTACAAGGCAATTATTTTGTAGGGATGATGCCAAAAGGGTGTTTTTTGCTGTACTCGTGCTTGTGGGCTTTATCACCAGTGGATGCACACGTCCCCCAAAGGAGTTTATACTGGATTCCGCCGGACACAGGGTGACAAATGGCTTCAGACTGTTGGAGCTGGGGCGCATCGATGATGCCAGACGGGAGTTCAGGACGGCCCTGACATTAGACCCCCGCTGTTGTGATGCATATAGGGGTATAGGTTTGTCCCTGGGAATGCAGGAGAGGTTTGATCAAGCATTTAGGGCCATGGGCCATGCAAGGGCTTGCGCGAAGACGGATAAGGCAAAGGCATTAGCTGATGTAGGCTTCCTCCGTTTGGTAACTCTCAAAAAAGGAAGGGACTGGGTTGATCGAGCAGAGGCTCTTTTCCTAAAAGCCCTTGATGAGGATCACAACAGCTCTGAAGCTTATTATTATATGGGTGTGGCGTACAGAGAAGCCAGAATGTTGCCCAAGGCAGTATGGGCCTTCAGGAAGGCGGTAAAGCTCGGGGGCCCTTTTCGAGAAAGAGCCGAGGATGCTTTGGCGCTGGTGAATAAGGTAATTGCCGCAAAACCCGAAACTCAACTGGGCCGCGCCATGGCATTTAAAGCAGCGCTGACAAGGGGTGAAGTGGCAGCGTTAATTGCGAGGGAGTTGGGTTGCACCCGTATTTTAGGGATGCATAGTGCAGAGTCCATTTGTCCGGCCGAGCCGAAAGCAAGGCTTCCAGTTCCACAGGATATAAGGCGCTACCCTTACAGAGCAGAAATAGCAAGAATCCTTAGTGTTGGCATTCAAGGGTTGACGCTGTTCCCTGATGGTTCGTTCAGGCCCGATATGCCGGTTACCAGATCGGACTTTGCTACCATCTTAGCAGACATAATCAGAAAGTTAAAATTGGCTCCGAGTAAGAGTAAAGAGATTCAGAGCCTCGTTAACCCATTTGATGATCTTGAGCGGGATGCTCCGTACTTCGCTGATGTTATCCTCTGTACTAGACTCACGCATATGTTAGATCCAGATCATGGCGCCTTTGGACCTATGGAGCTGGTCTCGGGCGCTGATGTACTTCTTGCCGTAAGAAGACTAAGGGATGCCTCAGGGTACGAGTAGCCACTGGTACCTAGGTATTCTCCTAGGCCACATAAATGAGGCACTAGTTTGGAAACATGCTGTGGAGGGGATGATCTGTGGCACTAAGATATAAAAATCAAGATATACATAGGAAGGAGGCAGCAGGAAAACGCCTTATTATAATAGCTGTTTCATTCTTCGCTTTTATAGTGATGCTTGGGCTCTGGTTAGATAGCTATTCATATGCCCAAGAGCAGAATGCCTCGTCAGGTGATGCACAGATTCTGGCCCTCGGGGTAGCAAAAATAGTGCAAGACAACGTGGCCGGGGCAAGGCAAGAGGCGATATCCAAGGCAGTTGCTAGAGGGGTTGAGTATTATATAATTAAGAAACTGGGCCCAAAGACTGTTTCCGAACACCTTGATACTCTTGCTGATGGGATACTGCCGAGGGCAAAGGAATTGGTGGAATATTACCATGTTGTCAGGGAGATGCAGTTGGAGGATAGATACGTCCTTCTCCTGAGAATAAGGGTGAACGAAAAGCTTGCTACAGACCGATTCCTGGCGCAAGGTATCCTTAGCGCAGAGGCCAGGCCCATCAAGATATTATTTCTTGTGGGAAACTCTCTTCAAGGCAGGAGTAAATACTGGTGGGAGAAACCCGAAGAGGCATCGGCACTGTCTCCACCAGAGTTGGCTCTTTTCAGAGCTTTTCAGAACAAAGGCTTTGATTTGGTGGACAGGACTATTTCCTTTCCTACAAAGCAGGTTAGTCCTGAGATGAAGAGGGCTGAACTTTCTGTGCCCCTTGTGAAGGCATGGGGGGCCCTGTTAGGAGCTGACGTTGTAGTTTATGGAAAGACTAAGAGCAATGGCTCTGGCGAGATTTCCTTGTGGCTTGAAGTGGTCGGTGTCGTAGATGGAAAGGAAGTTTGCCAGATGACCGAGAGCAGTACTGCTCCTGAGGGAAGCGATACCCAGGGAGTTGTGGACGTGCTTGAGAAAATGGTCAACCGCATGATGCCGAGGTTAGAGACATGTGTGATTGAAGCTGGGGGCCAGGAGGTTACTTATAATACCTTCGAGGTAGTGTTGAAAGGCCTCGAGAGTTATGCACAGTATAGAAAATTAAAGGACTTTTTAAGCAAACAGATCCCTGGGGTTAAGGAATTTGTACAAAGCAGAATTGGCAGCCACTTTGTGTCTTTTAAGGTTCAATACCGGGGGGATGAAGAAAAGTTTGCAAACCTTGTCATGTACCACGATTCTTTGCCTATTCCCATTCAGGGTGTGGAGAAAAAAGACGGACAAGTGGTCTTTGTGATAGGCAGTGCAGGTAAGCAATAGAAGCGAGCATAGCAGATATGACTATACCAAATCTCATTACAAGCTTACGGATTATTCTGGCGCCGATTTTCATAATCTATCTGTTAAACGAGAAATTCTTACCCGCTCTGGTGGTCTTCGTAATAGCAGGACTGAGCGACGGCGCCGATGGACTTGTGGCGCGGCTTTTCAACCAGAAGAGCACTCTTGGTTCTTATCTTGATCCTCTGGCGGACAAGATCCTTCTGGTAGCGGCATTTGTAGTCCTTTCTTTTAGAGGGTTTGTACCATCCTGGTTGACGGTCATTGTGATAAGTCGTGATGTTCTGATATTACTCGGTGTCTCCGTGCTTTTTCTCAACGACCTGACTATAACCATACATCCTTCTTTGATCAGCAAGGCTACCACATGTCTCCAATTAGCTACGGTATTCGTGGTCTTGTCGGCAGGATATTTCCACTTCTCGGCCGCGTTTCACAAGCTGGTTTATTGGCTGACAGCACTGTTTACGATCAGTTCTGGACTCCACTACATGTATTTCTGGTTCCAGGTAATAAGCAATGGTTCGAAAGGGGGTTCTGCGAAGGCAGCGGAAGGTTAGAGCTTGACAAGGGACGGGGTTGTTGCTAGGTTTAAAAAAGTCGAACACAGGCGCGTAGCTCAGGGGGAGAGCACTACCTTGACGCGGTAGTGGTCATGGGTTCAAATCCCATCGCGCCTACCAGCAATCAGTAAAGGGAGCCGCCTAAGGGCGGCTTTTTTCATGGACCTTAGGAAAAAGGTCCCTCATTTATGCACTGAGCAATGCGATTACAATCGGCTATGGAGGAATGTCATTCTTTGCGCCAAGCGGATGACTAGTCCTATTTTTTTCTTGCATTTCTTTAGGTTGTCAACTATAAAAGGCAAGCTCTCCCTGCAAAAAAACTCTTTGCGGAGGGTAGCGGCTGAAGAAAGTCGATAACATAGGGAGTAAGGCTGTATAAAAAATTGAGTTCGTGGGGTCCCATTTTAGATAACACAACATTGTAAGGGGCATCTGAAGGAGAGAGTAGCTTCGCTCAGATGCCTTGTTTTCTTTAGAGATAAGTAAAGTGAAAAGCTACAGCATTAGAGTTAAAGATGAAGAGCCTAGAGTTATCGAGGCTGATTCGCTTACAGCAATAGATGCCCTCAGGAGGCTCAAGGTAAAACGCCTTGAAGATGTCATCGCGGTTAGGCTGAACGGCAGACTCTGTGACCTCGATACTGCCCTTGATGGAGAAGTGCAGCTTGAGCCAATTTATGTGGATTCCCCTGAGGGCCTGGAGATCCTGAGGCATAGTACGTCACATGTCATGGCCATGGCGGTTAAGGAGCTGTTTCCCGGGGTAAAAGTAACCATAGGGCCGGCAATTGAGAGCGGTTTTTACTATGATTTTGATTACGAGCGGCCATTCAAAGAAGAGGATCTGCCCGCGATAGAAGAAAAGATGGCCGAGATAATAAAGGCTGACTATCCCTTTCAAAGGAAAGAAGTTTCTAAAGAAGAAGCAATACGTTTTTTTGAGCGAGCCGGAGAAAACTATAAGCTTGAGTTGCTTGAAGATATACGGGATGAAAAGGTATCGCTTTACACCCAGGGGACATTTACTGACCTGTGCAGGGGCCCGCATTTGCCATCCACCGGGAAAATAAAAGCCTTTAAACTGACGAAGGTAGCCGGTGCCTATTGGAGAGGCGATGAAAAACGCCAGATGTTAAGCCGAATTTATGGTGTGGCGTTCCCGAGTAAGAAAGAGCTGAGGGCTTACCTACATAAACTGGAAGAGGCTCGCAAGAGGAATCATGTTCGTCTCGGACCCCAGTTGGATATATTCAATACTTACGAGGAAATTGGCGCCGGGATGGTGGTGTGGCACCCAAAGGGTGCAATGTTGAGGTATATCCTTGAAGATTTTGAAATCAAAGAACACCTGAAACGTGGCTACGAACTGGTTCGCGGGCCTCAATTGCTTAAGACTGAGTTGTGGAAAAAGTCCGGGCACTTTGAGAACTACCGAGAGAACATGTACTTTACCGTAATTGACGAACAGTCTTACGGCATTAAGCCAATGAACTGTCTTGCTCATATGATGATCTATCGCTCCAAGATAAGAAGTTATCGAGATCTACCTAAACGTTATTTCGAGTTAGGTACAGTTCATCGACACGAAAGATCCGGTGTGCTCCATGGCCTCCTGAGAGTTCGTGAGTTTACCCAAGATGACGCACACATCATCTGCATGCCTGAGCAGTTGAACGATGAGATAAAGGGAGTGCTCGATTTTGTAAAAGACGTGATGGGTATTTTCGGCTTTGAATATGAACTTGAGATCAGCACGCGGCCAGAGAAATCGATTGGCTCTGAGGAGGACTGGAACAATGCAACTGAGGCGCTCATAAAAGCCATGCAAGACGACAGCCTCCCCTATGAGATTAATGAAGGGGATGGGGCATTTTACGGGCCCAAGATCGATGTAAAGCTGCGGGACGCCCTGGGTAGAAAATGGCAGTGCGCCACGATACAATGTGATTTTACCTTGCCGGAAAGATTCGACCTTTACTACATCGGCAAAGACGGGGAAAAACACAGGCCAGCTATGATACATCGGGTTATCCTTGGGGCGATTGAGCGGTTCATAGGGATCCTGATTGAGCATTACGCTGGTGCATTTCCTGTATGGCTGGCTCCTGTCCAGGCAATTTTGCTTACTGTTACAGACAGACACCTGCCTTACGCTGAGAAGGTCCTACAGCAACTGAAAGATGTGGGCGTGCGTATTGAATCAGATTTCAGGAACGAAAAGCTGGGCTTAAAGGTGCGAGAGGCACAGCTTATGAAAATTCCTTATATGCTTATTATCGGTGATAAAGAGGTAGAGGCCAGGGCAATAACGGCCAGGTTAAGGACAGGGGAAAATCTTCCCCCTATGAGTGTAGAGGACTTCATTGAGCGGCTGAAACAGGACTGTAGGGAAAGGAGGTAAGCCATAGCAAAGCAGCACACTGACGTGAGAGTTAATGAGCAAATAAGGGCCCGTAATGTGCGATTGATCTCTGTGGAGGGGCAGCAGCTCGGGATATTGCCACTCCAGGACGCCCTGCGGGTCGCAAGGGATGAAGGACTGGACCTGGTCGAAGTTTCTCCTAAATCGGATCCGCCGGTTTGCAGGATCATGGATTATGGAAAATTCAAGTACCAGGCCAGCAAGAAGCTACAGGAAGCCAGGAAGAAGAGCAGAGTGTTCCAGGTCAAAGAGGTCAAGTTACGGCCCCATACCGATGAGCATGATCTGAGCTTCAAGATAAGAAATATCAAGAAGTTCCTTGAAAAGAAATACCGCGTAAAGGTCGTGGTCTTTTTTCGGGGCAGGGAAATGGCTTACATGGATATGGGCTACGAGCTGTTGAAGAGGGTGGCAGAGCAGGTAGGAGAGCTTGGCTCCATAGAACAGCAGCCGAGACAGGAAGGAAGAAACACCATAAGTATGCTGTTGGTGCCAAAGTAGCCCCCTCCTATACCTGATTGCTGCTTTCACGCTTTGCTCCCACCTCGCAGTACAAAATCTGCAAGATTATTGGAGGGAAGAATGCCAAAGTTGAAGACGAAACGTGCTGCCGCAAAGCGGTTCAGAGTGACGGGCACGGGAAAAATAGCCAGGAGAAAGGCTTATGCCAGCCATATACTTACCAAAAAGAGTTCTAAGCGCAAGAGAAACTTGCGGAAAGGCACCTTGTTGGATTCCACCAACAGAAAGCAGGTGAAGCGATTGATCCCTTATGTGTAAGTGGGCTTGATCCGGACGTGTTCGTGTGCGAGTTATGGAAGGTATACCTTAATAATGGTCTTTAAGATTTGACCATTATTGATCATGAGGAAATGAGGTAGAGTTATGCCAAGAGTAAAAAGAGGGTTTAAGGCAAGGAGAAGGCGAAAAAAGGTCCTCAAGGCTGCCAAAGGCTACAGGGGCTCTTTGAGCAAACAATATAAGGCTGCTAGTATTGCTGTGAAAAGGGCCGGGATGTATGCTTATCGAGACAGGAAGGTCCGTAAGAGAGAATTCAGACGCTTGTGGATAGTTAGGATAAATGCTGCTGCAAGAGAGAATGGCCTCAGTTATAGCAAGTTGATGGGAGGACTGAGGAAGGCAGGCGTCGTGCTGGATCGAAAAATCCTGGCCGATATGGCTGTAAGAGATCCTGCTGCCTTTTCACAGATCGCATCCATGGCTCAGCAGGCCTAAGCTATCAGGTGCTAGGCTTCAATGGATACAACTATTAAGGATCAGATCAAGGAGTTAGAAGCCAGGGCTCTGAAGGATCTTGAAGAGGCCGAGGATGCAGAGGCTCTGGAGAAATTCAGGATTAGATACTTGGGTAAGAAGGGCCTTCTTACCGCCCTGATGCGCAGCCTGGGGAGACTGTCTCCAGAAGACAGACCTGAGGCGGGCAAACAGGCCAACCATTTGAAAAAAAGATTAACACAGAAATATGAAGAGCGAAAAAGGGAAATAGAACAGGCCGTCAGCAGGATTTCTAGGGGTATAGATGTAACCTTACCTGGGCGTAAGCCCGAACTGGGTCATTTGCACCCCATTACTCAAACAATTCAGGATGTGTGCGATATTTTTCAACGGATGGGATTTCGCATCGTAAAGGGGCCAAATGTCGAACTGGATTACTACAATTTCGAGGCTCTCAATATACCAAAAGATCATCCTGCCAGGGATATGCAGGATACGTTTTATATATCCGAGAAAGTTCTTCTGCGTACCCACACATCACCTATGCAGGTGAGAGTGATGGAGGCACAAAAGCCTCCTGTCAGCATTATAGCTCCTGGCAAGGTTTATAGAAGGGACTCGGATGTATCACACACTCCCATGTTTCATCAGGTAGAGGGGTTGCTTGTAGATAAAGGGGTGAGTTTCGCGGATCTAAAAGGAACCCTGACCAGTTTTGTTCATCAGATGTTTGGGAAGGGTACCGGAGTCAGGTTCAGGCCAAGTTTTTTCCCTTTTACAGAACCTAGCGCAGAGGTTGATATTCAGTGTGTACTGTGCTCCGGGTCGGGATGCAGGACATGTGGCCATACGGGATGGCTCGAGATTTTGGGCTCGGGGATGGTTGACCCGGCAGTCTACGGTTTTGTGGATTACGACCCGGAAGTCTACACAGGATTTGCCTTTGGTATGGGAATCGAGCGCATTGCCATGCTGAGGTATGGAATAGATGACATTCAGATGTTCTTCAAAAACGAGATGAGATTTTTGAGGCAATTTTAGCCCAGTTATCTCAGTGTTTCATTATTATTTCGCTATTTCCGCCTCGCAACTAATTGGGGCTCAGTGGAGGCCATGAAAACTAATTTGCACTGGCTTAAAGAATTTGTTGACATCCAGGTTGAGGCCAGAGAACTGGCACATGCCCTCACTATGGCAGGACTCGAGGTGGAAGGGTTAGAGTCGCTGGACTTCAATTTTGAAAAAATAGTAGTTGGGCTGATTAATGATGTAAGGCCTCATCCCGATGCCGAGCGGCTCTTTATCTGTGACGTCGATGCAGGAGGGAAACCTGTCCAAGTTGTCTGCGGTGCCCCCAATACCAGGGTGGGCTTGAAGGCGCCACTGGCTTTACCAGGGGCAGTGCTAGCCGACGGAACCATTGTCAGGGAGAGCAAGATCAGGGGGGTCATTTCTGCGGGAATACTGCTGGCCGAAGATGAGTTGGGACTCACTGATGATCATTCGGGGTTAATGGAATTGGATGAGGACTGGACGCCCGGCGTGGAGCTGTCTGAACTGATGCCTCAAGGGGACTGGGTATTTGAAGTGGCCATCACACCGAACAGACCAGATTGCGCCTCGGTTATAGGGATTGCAAGAGAGATTGCGGCTATCACGGGGGCGAGCTTGCGATATCCGGAATTTCGCGTCAATGAACAGGGGCCGCCCATTGAGTCCTTAGCTCAGATCAAACTAACCGATCCTGTGGGATGTCCCAGGTACGCGGCACGGGTGATCCAGGATGTACAGCTTTGCCCTTCGCCTTTCTGGATGAGATATAAGTTACATCTGGGAGGTATTCGCAGTATAAACAACGTGGTGGATGTAACAAATTACATCCTGCTTGAGTTGGGCCAGCCTTTACATGCATTTGATTATGATCGATTGCGGGGTCACATGATCGAAGTAAAGAGGGCTGTCCCGGGGCAAAAATTCACTACGCTAGATGGCCAGACAAGGGATTTGAGCCCGGATGTTTTGCTGATTTGTGATGCAGAGCGGCCTGTGGCGCTGGCGGGCATCATGGGGGGGCTGAATTCGGAAATCTTTGAAGGCACCAAGCACGTGCTGCTTGAAAGCGCATTTTTTGACCCTGTGACTATTCGCAGAGGAGCCAAAAATCTTGGTCTCAACACAGAGGCATCTTATAGGTTTGAACGTGGAACCGATATTGACGGTGTGGTGCGGGCAGCGGATAGAGCCGCATATCTGATACAACAGGTAGCCGGCGGAAAGATAGCTAAAGGCGTTCTGGACAAATACCCCCGAAAAAAGGCACGGCCTGCTATCACCTTGAGGGTTGGTGAGGCGAATAAGGTGCTTGGGACGGATTTATCTGCAACACAGGTTGAAAGATGCCTTAAGTCTTTGAATATGCTTGTAGAGGCCAGGGAATCCAATAGCTTCACTGTCACGCCACCAACTTACCGGGTGGACGTCTCGAGGGAGATCGACCTGGTTGAGGAAGTTGCGAGGATTAATGGATATGACAAGATACCGGTCAGAACTCCCTCGATAAAGGCCTCTGACGAGGCACCATACTGGGAGTTGGGAGTATCCTCGAGGGTAAGATGGGTAATGACTTCAATGGGATATACAGAGATTATAACGTATAGCTTTATATCTCCATTATCCTTGGAACTGCTGGGCGGACCTCAAGGCCACGATCTGAAAAACTTTGTCCGTCTCCTGAATCCTCTGACGATAGACCAGTCAGTGATGCGTACCTCTCTTTTGCCCGGTTTGCTTAAGGCTGCACAGCAAAACCTGTCCTATGGTGAAAAGGCCTTAAGAATCTTTGAATGGGGGAGGGTCTTTTTTAACAAAGGCCAGGACCACCAGGCCGAGGAAAGATACCACTTAGGCGCGTTGCTGACCGGAGCGGTAGTGTCCAGTAAATGGCACAGCAAGGAGCGGATGGCCGATTTTTATGACATTAAGGGTGTGGCGGAAGCCTTGTTGGAGGGACTGGGCGTAAGTACGGCATTGTTCAAGCGGCCTGTTCATTTCCCCGGCTTTGATACCGAGGCATCTGCAGACATATTTTTGGGCGATGAGGTAATAGGCCATATTGGGCAGTTGCGTGGTGACGTGATAGAGGCCTTTGACTTGGGCAGAAGGGAGTTCTTTGTATTTGAGCTGGATGTAGAGTCCATGCGCCCTCATATTACCTGGGAGAGAAAGTTTACCCCTTTTGCCAGATTTCCTGCCGTTTACAGGGATATATCCATTATTGTTTCCAAGGAAACTGAAAGTCTGAAAGTCAAGGAGATAATAGAGAAGTATGGTGGGACCCTGGTTGAATCCGTCGACATATTCGATGTTTACGAAGGAAAAGGAATTGCACCTGAGGAAAAAGCTCTTGGCTTCCGCATTTGTTTCCGTTCAGCGGACCGGACGCTAGACGGCGATGAAGTAAACCGTCTCTACGGGAAGATAATTGATAGAATCAGAGAAGAGACGGGAGGCAGGCTAAGGGAAGGGTGATGGAGGTCGCCTTGGTCCAGATCCCGAGTGATAAGAGATATTTCAGGATAGGAGAGGCAAGCAAGATTATAGGGGTGGAGCCCTATGTCCTCAGGTACTGGGAAAAAGAGTTTCCACAAATAAGGCCTAAGAGAGCTGACTCGAATCAGAGGACTTACGAGCGCAAGGATCTAGAACTGATCCTTGAAATAAAAAGATTGCTTTATGAAGAGCGAATGACTATCGAGGGAGCAAAGAAAAGGCTGAGGCAGATGCGGAGAGGCCCTTTGCGTATGGATGAATCGTTTCTCAATATCCTGAAAGAAGAATTAAAAGATATCATACGCGTGCTTTCCAATTCCCCCTCATAGCTTTTCCAATACTATTCCGGGTTCCTTAGTCAGATATTCATTTCCCTTTTTGGTAATCCTTATAACACTCGCCATAGAGATGGCCATTGTGTTTTCCAGTACCAGAGCTGGCCGTATGCACAGCACCGTATTCGGACGTAGGCGTGTTTTGTCATCAATGCTGATCCATGGCGGCTCGCGGAGTTCAAGGCCAATTCCATGGCCAAGGGGTGCGGAACGCGAGGGTCGATCTTGCATGTTCATGCCTGCTAATCTGTGTCCGCAGCGAAGAGAGTTGGCTTTCTCGCGTGCCATCCGAAATAGTTCTTCGCCACTGATTTCAGGGCGCAGCTCTCGCACAATGAACTTGTGGATCTCGGCCAAGTCTTGAGCTGCTCTCATCTGTTCCGAAGGCAGGCCTGTGGGCTTGAATAGCCTTGCCTCCACCAGATGATATCCATTCAATACCCATTTAAAATCCAGCTCTACAAGGCAATCCGCATTGTTCAAGTTCGGGGCCACATGGGTACGGCACGGTGTTTTAACAACAAAGGGGAGAGCCTTTTCATAATGATACCTCAATCTGATTTTAGCCCCATGACCCAGTCTGCGGGCTTCGGCTTGAACATCGCTGGCGATTGCAATTGGATCTTTGTGCGATCTCAGCAGGCTAAAAGCTACACCAAAGCATTTGTCGGATAAAGGGGAGATCGCCCGGAGTTGTTCGATTTCCCATGTACTTTTTATGGCTCTGCACTGGAGTACAAGGGAGGAGATGTCTGTGATACTTTGATTGGAAAAGATAGATTTTAGGAACTGAAATTCCCGAAAAGGAAGAACGTCCATTTCAAGGCCGAGACTGGGAGGTAGCTCCCCATAATGATCTTCAATTGTACTCGGAAGGTCTCTCACAGACCTTATTTCAACAACATCCTCCAGGGGTGACTCCTGTTTTGCCCTAGGGTAATATTTCTTTACCATCAACAGAGGGACACCATTGGCAGGTATGAAAAGGTATGCATTCTGTGCCGTGCCCGTAAGGTAAAAAAGATCAACACGCTGGATAACCAGGGCGGCTTGTATGCCTGCCTCACCCATTCTAGCCTGAAGGGTCTGAATACGACCGTCAATTTCATCTTTCGGGACAAGCTGTTTCCAATTCATGGTTGCTCCCCCTGCCTTTTGCGAAAAATCTATTTTGGGCAAACCTGATTTGCAGCCGGATTTGACAGGGACCTACTATAGTGTTCAGCTATTATCAAGTTGAAAATGCTGTAGGAGTATGAGAAAATGAACACCTATGGTAAGAGAAGAGGGCACAGTCCAAAAAATACTACCTGGCAAGGCTATAGTAAAGGTACAGAGGCATGCAGCCTGCGAGCAGTGCGACTCACGAGGTGCATGCGACATATTCGAAGGCAAAGAGGTAGAAGTAGAGGTACTCAATGAGTTGGAGGCCAGCGAGGGTGACAGAGTTGAGGTAAGTGTGCCCGGCAGATCACTACTGAAGCTTTCGTTCTTTGTATATTTCCTACCTGTAGTGGCATTGATTTTAGGGGCTTCGGTGGGGAATTATCTTGGACCAGCGGTGGGTGTTAACTCTGCCCTGGGAGCGATAGGCACCGGGGCAGCCCTAATGGTAGGGACGTTCTGGACTCTCAAACGGCTGGACAAACTGGCCATATCCAGCGATGCCTACAGCCCCAGGATAACAAAGGTACTCTCTAGTTCTGTGGGTGTGCCTCGGGCCTCCGATAACAAATAAGGCCACAGCGCAAGCACCTTTTTGATTCTTCTATTGCCTCTTCTTCGGAATAACCCAGGGCTATCTCGGCGTCAGGATTAAGTATCCGTTGCTCCGGGGGCAACTGGGGCATCTTGTGCCTTGGAGTGGAGGGTATGGGCTCTATCTGGTACAGACTTAAGACTGTGGTGTATCTTCTTATCATATTCGGCGGAGGTGCAACCGGATCCGCACTTAGGAATCTGTGTGCCGAGTTGGCAGCCCGTCTTCCTGCACCAATGGCCTCTACAACCGCTCTATAATCACTACGAACCTCACCAGGGCGGAAGATTCCTACCTCCTCCTTTGCTGAGGGACCGGCGTAGGGCACGACAGTTTCCCAGAGAATAGACTCGCCTCCTGAGTCCTTCCGGTCAGAGGAACGCGGAACATAGATTAATTCAGGGAATCGTCCTGCACCCAGTAACAGGGTGTCCACAAGAACTTTTTGCCTGGAGAGTTCCTTTCCCTGTTCGCTCAGATTTGCTATCTCCACGTGTGTAAGTCTGTTGTCTTCGCCGAACATCCTATAAAGAGCGGATCTGAATATGAATTGAACACCTTTTCGTTTTGCTTCCTGGAACTCTGAAGGCCCTAGCGCAACCTTTTCTTTCGCTTTTCTGTATACCAGATAGACTGCTTTTGCTCCCGCATCCATGCACGTGCATGCTGCCTGAACAGCAGCCTTTCCTCCCCCTACTATCATGACATAATCACCTAGATCAAAACTCGAGCCAATCTGATGAGCGAGGACGAAATCAATAAGCAAGCTTACGCCGGGTAAAGGGCGTTCAAGCATGTCAGGGGACTTCTGTGCGATATGTGTGTCCCATCCACCTGTAGCAATAAGTACCGCTGAATACTCCTCCTTAAGTAATGAGGGAATTGTTATATCCCTTCCTAGTTTCTGTCCTAGCTTGGGTTCCACACCGGCCTCAAGGATCCCTTCTATCTCCCAATCGAGAACCTGCTTTGGGAGTCTGTTCTCAGGAAGCCCGATCCTTAGCAGTCCTCCCAAAGCACCAGAGGCCTCAAAAAGAACCACATCGTTTCCCAGACGATTAAGAAAATAGGCAGCAGTAAGGCCTTCGGCTCCTCCACCGACCACAGCCACCTTATTACCTGTGGAAGGTGCCCTGGATATCTGAACCCTTCGGCCAGACTTCATTTCAAAGTCCGCCACAAACCTCTTGAGGTTGTTTATGGCAACAGGCTCATCCACCAGGTTCCTTCTGCACACGGTCTCGCAGGGCTGGACACATATTCTTCCGCAGACCAGAGGGAAAGGGTTGGTTTCTTTTATGATTCGGACTGCTTCCAGATAATTGCCCTCCCGAATTGCTTGAATGTATAAGGGTATATCGATCCCAGCGGGGCACGCGCGCTGGCACGGAGCGGTACACTCGTCCAGGGTGTATTCTCTCTGTATCCGTTTTGAGGTGGAGGTAAGGGTGATAATGTGGCGAGGACAAACTCTTTCGCATGTACCGCAGCCTGTGCACAGCTCCGGATCGACCACAGGTAGATTATCGGGTCCCATGGAAAGCGCACCAAAAGGGCATGCCCTGACACAGGTACCTAAGCCAAGGCAGCCTATAGGGCATACCTTGGACCCTCCGTTGAGCAACATTGCCGCCCTGCAATCCTGGATTCCGTTATAAAGGTATTTAAGATCGGCTTTTTCAATGCCATAGTAACATCCGGGTCTCGCAATATTGGGTTCAGTTTCCTTTACTGCCACGCCCAAAATTGCTGCAACTCTCTTATGAACCTCTGGACCTCCTGCCACACAGATATTGGGAGGCGCCTGACCCGCAGCTATAGCTGCTGCCGAGCCGCTACAGCCAGGAAATCCGCAACCACCGCAATTGGCACCTGGTAGGGCCTCTTCGATTTCTACTACTTTTGGGTCTACGTATACATAAAATATCTTGGATGCTATGGCGAGACCAAGCCCTGCGATTAATCCGATACCACCAATAGCAATTAAAGCTGCTAACATATATCTACTCCCTTTGACCTAGCGAGTGTTTCATTTGTCCTATTGCACCATTCCCGCAAACCCGAGAAACGCTAGGGCCAACAAGCCTACGGTGATGAGACCAAGGGGCGTTCCCCTGAGGTGGACGGGAATCGGCGATGTCGAAGACCTCTCTCTTATACCGGTTAGAATAATCAGGGCCATACCGTAGCCCACTGAAGAGGCAAACGCAAAAACAAGAGTTTTAGCAAAGCTCATATGGTTTTCTACAGCAAGTACGGCCACACCTAGCACAGCGCAATTCGTGGTAATAAGTGGCAGATAAATTCCCAGGGCCCGATAAAGTCCTGGCATAGATTTCTGAAGAAACATTTCTACAAGTTGAACAAGGGCGGCAATTACCAAAATGAAGGCAATGGTTTGCAGGTATTCTAGGTCGTAAGGCAATAAGATGTACTCTTGGACTATCCACGTAGTGCCAGTGGCTAAGGTGATAACGAAGGTTACTGCCATGGACATGCCGATGGCAGTATCCATTCTATTGGAGGTGCCCAAAAAAGGACAATTACCCAGATAACGGGCCAATATAATGTTATTTACGAAGATGGCACTGATGACTACCAGTAAATATTCATTCATTATCGCTATCTCCTATTGCATTATCGTCTTTTTTGTTTGGCACTGACCCAATTCATAACTGTCAGTATCAGGCCCAGGCATAGAAAGGCCCCAGGTGGCTTCAGCATAATAGAAAAGGGCTTAAACGAGGACCACATTACGTGGATTCCAAAAAATGTCCCATTGCCAAGGAGTTCCCTTACTGCCCCCACAAGGGTCAGAGAAAGGGTAAATCCTATCCCGATGCCAAGACCATCAGCTATGGATGGCAGGACCGGGTTTTTGGAGGCAAAAGCTTCAGCCCTGCCCAGAATTATGCAGTTGACAACGATTAGGGGAACAAATATACCCAGTGTCTTGTAAAGGGGATAAAAATACGCCTGCATCAGTAATTCAACAATGACCACGAAGGAGGCGATAACAACTATGTAAGCGGCTATACGAACTTTCTTGGGGATTAAATTGCGCAGCATGGATATCAGGAGGTTTGAGAATACGAGTACGAATGCTGTGGCGAGACCCATGCCAAGCCCACTTTTTGCCTCGGTTGTAACTGCTAATGTGGCACAGATCCCCAAAACCAGTCTGAAAGGAGGTATTTCGTCCCAAAGTCCCTTAGTAAATTCTCTTGCGAGGCCCATTAGCTAACCTCCTTTTTTGCCTTGGGAAATAATTTCAGAGCTTTTCTTACGGCACTGACAACTCCTTCACTCGAATGGGTGGCTCCACTGACTCCATCGATCTTTCCTCCCCGGGAGGAAAGATCCAGGGCACTGGAGAGCTTCAGTCCCTCAAACTGCTTGGTAAAGGCCGGTTCAACAATCCTGGCACCAAGGCCAGGTGTTTCAGAATGCCTCATTATGCTGATGCCCGTAATAGTTCCGTTCATACCAATACCCACCATGACTTCGATGCTCCCGTGGAATCCCTGCCCTTCCGAAGCATAAGCCAGCCCTATGATCTTGCCGTTCTTCTTGGCCGGGAATATAATCTTCTTGATTGGCTTACCCCTCTTATCTCTACCAACAATCATTTCGATTCGGTCTTTGATGGGATCGTTGTCGTAACCCTTCAATACCTTCCTGATGGAGGGCTCTTCAACGTATTTCAGTAACTGATATTCCCTAGCAGGCTTTGTTGCCTTATTGGCGTAAGCCAGCACCAGAGCAGATACAGCACAAATGGCCGTCAGGACAAATACCATTCGAAATAGTTCACGCAATTTCTTTTACCCTCCCGACAACTCTAGGCCTGATTTTATCCAGTAAAGGTGTTATAGCGTTCATCAATAGTATGGCAAACGGTACGCCTTCCATGTAGGAGCCCCATAATCGTATGATCATAGTGAGCAGGCCGCAGCCTATCCCGTAAGCAATCTTGCCCCCAGGGGTCACTGGTGAGGTCCCAAATTCCGGTGCCAGGAAAAAGGCAGCAAAGATCGTCCATCCGCCGAGTACATGAAATGTTCCGCTGGCATATGTGTCAGGATCAATAAGTGAAGTGGCATACCCGAATACCCATACCGTTACTATAAAAAAAACTGGGATGTGCCACGTAATAACCCTGCGATACAGGAGATAGGCACCTCCCAGTAGCAATGCAATGACACAAATAGTGCCAATTTCCCCTGGCACATTACCCAGCAGGTAGTCCCGCCAGGGGACGTCAATTATTCCATCAACACCACTGTCTTTGAGGGTGTAAATGGCGGGGTATGCAAGATATTCCCCAGCTTCCAGCAAAAATTTCGGATTGGGCATCGGGTAGTTTTCTAGGATATCCCTGTAGGACAAGGCCAGAAACGTCCAGCCTACGAGAGAAGAATTGAATGGATTGTTTCCGAGTCCTCCGAAAAGTTCCTTTCCTGCTACTATTGCCACCAGGGCGCCGACTATGGGTATCCACCATGGCACCTGGCTTGACAGGAGCATGCCCAAGACCAGCCCAGTGAAAATGGCGCTCCCATTAGCCACGTCTATGGATTTACCGACGAGTTTATCGTACAGCACCTCAGTAAGAAGGGCAGCCGCTACACATAGAACTAGGATTAGTAAGGCCGACCAGCCAAAGTAAAACCAACCTGCAAAGACCGCGGGCAATAAAGCAATTATAAAATCCCACATAAGGCATTTTACTGTTTTACCCGAATGTAAGTGGGGCGATGAAGATACATAAAGATGTGGTCGTTTCATGGTACGTCCCTTATTTTCTATACGCTACTGTTCACTTTGTCTCATTCTATAAATCTCTTGTTTTCCAAAGCGGATCAAGTGGATCATTGGCCTTTTTGCAGGGCATACATAAGCACATATACCGCACTCGATGCAGTAAAAAAGGAACTTCTTTTCAGCACCTTCAAAGTTCTCATATTCGCATGATCTGGTAATTTCATTAGGCAAGAGTCCCATGGGGCAGCTTTTCACACAAAATCCGCAATTAATGCATGGGTTGTTCTCATAAAGAAAGAGCTCAGAATCTCCCTGTACGACTATCGAGTCAACCTCGGCGGTTATGGGGACATCCGAACTGTCCACAGCGTAACCTAAAAAGGGCCCTCCCATAATCAGTTTGGATGCGTTAATGCCAGTCAATTGGAGTTGGTCAAGAAGCTCACTAACAAGCATTCCTTCCGGTATCCATAATTGATAATCCATGTTGGCACTGGGTACGCTTAGCTGGACCAGAGTGAGCGTAGGTGGACTGGCATCTCTGATGGCCCTATACACTTTCAATGCAGTCAAAACATCCACAACGGCCGCGCCTATCATTCTCGAATTTCCTTCTGGCATAGGAATCTCTCGACCGGTGATATACTTAACAAGCAAGGGCTCGAGAGCAACGGGATAAATGTCGGGGCACATGATGATTCTGATCCCGCGCCGGCCCAGTTCTGTGTCCAAAGAGTCGGAGATAGGCTGGCCTTTTTTTACGGCAAGAACGGTGTTCCTGGCACCAGAGACCCGCTCGAGCAATGAGATGCAGTCCGCGATTTCCGTCTCTCTCCCACTGAGAGCAGCTTCGCGCAATGATGTCCCGGGTTGTCTGTCAATAGCATTGATTATCAGATATTCGATTGGTCTCGATATGTCAGGTGGCCAAGAGGCCTGTGCGGGTGGGAGGCCCGGTTGGGCCAGTCGCCACGCCAGTGGCCACCTATAAGAATCGGGTTCTCTTATCCCCATTTTCATGACAGTTTTGATGAGGGATTGTGCGTCTAGCTGTTTCCATCCCCCGTCATCCTTAGTTGCTGTTTGTGGCATTGGTGAGCCGGAGCACTGGATGGCAATGGCAGGAGCCTGGCTCCCCGAGGCTGTGGCCCATGGACGTATACCCATAACCTTTCCTGAACAGGGACACAGGATAGGTGGAGCCACTCCGCCATCATCCTGTGCCAGTATCTGCCCTGCTGAGACATCACCGCCAGGTTTTACTAAAGGTCGTAAAGTTCCCCATCGGGTTTGAAGTGGGAAAACAAGCCTTTTAGGCTTAATCTCAACTCGTACCGGTTTAGGCAAAGAAGAGGGCAAACGCCCAAGCGGGATGCCCTTTGGTTTTTTCCCGTTTTTCATGTTAGCACCGCTCAGATAAGAATCACAGTTTAGGCAAAAAACAACTCGTCCCGAAAGCGCCGATCAATTACTCAGCTCTCGGGACCAGAGAGCACTCGCACAAAAATTCAAACTCATATCTCAGAATTGCTACACCTAATATTCATAGCATGCAGGTAGGGCTTTTATAGGAAAGAGGGCTTTTTTGTCAAGGGTTTTGTCACATTTTTCACAAGCTCTCTCTAATAGGTGCAATTTGTTGACTTAGGACCCTAAATTATATACATAACAACAATAAAAGCGCATATGGGGTATTTTTGATCAAACAGAAAAGGAGGAGAACAATGATACGAAAGGGCGTGCTCCTGTTGGTTGCTTGTGGGATTCTGTGGACCATGTTTGTGGCTCGGATTCACGCTGAGGCAGTTTACAAGATAGGTGCAGTTTTATCGCTCAGTGGGAGAGGAGCGCTGCTGGGCACGCCTGAAAAGAAGACTCTAGTTATGCTGCAGGATAAGATTAACGCTTCAGGTGGTGTCAACGGTCACCGGATCATGCTGATCATCCTGGACGATGGGAGTAAACCCAAAAGGGCTGTCGAGGATGTCAAGCGCCTGATTGAAGAAGAAAACGTCATTGCCATCATAGGCCCTTCATTAAGCGGTACTTCGGTGGCTGTAGTGCCACTCGCAGAAGCTTATGAAGTACCTCTGATATCGTGCGGAGCGAGCTACAAGATTGTTACGGCTAATCGGGAAACCGGAGAACAATACAAGTGGGTTTTTAAGACGCCTCAGTCCGATAGTTTAGCTGTTCAGCGGATCTATACCCACATGAAAAGAAGAGGGATCACACGCGTGGCGATACTCACAGCGAGGACGGGCTTCGGCGAGTCCGGCCGGGAGGAACTGCTTCGGCTGGCCCCGGCTTTCGGTATAACCATTGTAGATAAGGAAACCTATGGCCCACGTCAGACCTCCATGGTCAGGGAATTTCAAAGGATTAAAGACTTGAACTGCCAGGCCATTGTGAACTGGTCAATTGGCCCGACGCAGATCATTGCGCTATATCATTGGAGAAACATGGGGCTCAGTATTATCCCATTTTACCAGAGCCATGGGTTTGGCAATCCTAGAAATATTGCCCTGGCTGGTAACGCGGGAGAAGGTGTGTATTGTCCTCTAGGCCCCTGTGTGGTGGGACCATTGCTACCGGATGATCACCCCCAGAAGAAGGTGATTATGGAATACCGCCGGGAGTATCGGGAAAGATATGGCGAAGAGATTTCCGCGTTTGGAGGACATGCCTGGGATGCGTTTAACTTATTGCTGGACGCGA
This sequence comes from uncultured Desulfobacteraceae bacterium, assembly GCA_964485655.1. GTDB lineage: Bacteria > Desulfobacterota > DSM-4660 > Desulfatiglandales > Desulfatiglandaceae > B111-G9. The sequence goes on along the minus strand of CAZAKC010000011.1, from coordinate 4,385 downwards.
TGAAGGCAGTGGGCCCCAACAGGGCAAAAATCAGGCGCTACATAGAATTTAGGCGCGGATTCGTAGGCCAGCATGGCATCTTTAACTTTTCCCCCCTTGACCACAACGGCTTGTCCACAGATGCCTTCATTATGGTGGTTGTGAGGGATGGTAAGTGGGCACTAGCTGAATAGCCGCCAAATTTTCTATTGGTATCCGTGAAGAAACCATGTGCTCCTCTGGCATAAGGCCTGCCGACTGGACACTGGATACAATCTAGATAATCTGTTGCCAAAAACCTATCGGACTGCGTCAATCGATTGACGAATGCTCATGTTTTAATGGAATATTGGCTCCCATTCGGAGCTTCGGCCCAGCAGGAAACGTCCCATAGCGTTCTGTGAGTTGTTACTAGAAAGTCTCAATCCTTTTGCCTTTGTCTTCTCTTTTGGCAAGGGTTTTGCTTTTGTTTAATTAGATCAACGTAGATTACTAGCGAACTTCGGTTGTCTTGTGGAAAGGTAAGATTGACAATGGGCTTAGGAAGTTATCTAGATGATATAAAGCGGCGAGAGACCTTCAGGATTGTCCTTCCCACTGTATTCTCTCTACTCCTGTTTATACTCTTCATTTTCGGGGGGATCTTCCCCGCCTTCAAGCATCACATCATGGATGCAAAGCGGCAGATGATCAAGGAAATGGTACAAATGGTATGTAGCGGTCTGTCAGCTTACGAAAGGGAAGTAACAATAAGGCACTTGACACTGCAGGAAGCTCAGCGAAAAGCCATGGAGAGAATCCGCATGTTGCGCTATGGCCCGGAAATGAAAGACTATTTCTGGATCAATGATATCCACGGCAACATGGTAATGCATCCATATAGGACAGATTTGGAAGGAAAAAACATCATTAACCTACGGGACAGGAAAGGGAAATACCTAGTTAGAGAATTCTTGAAAGTAGTAAAGAAGCACGGAGAAGGCTACGTGGACTACATGTGGCAGTGGAAAGATAATCCCCGGCGTATAGTGCCGAAGCTTTCTTTTGTAAAAGAATTTGCGCCTTGGGGATGGATCATCGGTACTGGGATTTATGTGGAAGACGCAAAGGCAGAAATCTATGCCATGGTAAAGAGGCTTCTCTTTGTTTCGCTAGGCATCCTGGGCTTTGTTGCTCTCATGATAGTTTACGTTATCAGAGAAAGCATACATATGGAGCAGTCCAGAAAGGAAGCGGCCGATTCTCTGAAACAAACTGAGGCTAGGTTCAGAAAGCTCGCAGAATGGGCGCCATTTGGATTAGCAATAATCAGGGCGGACGAAACCTTTGAGTATGTCAATCCCCAGTTTACAAAAATTTTCGGTTACACCCTAGAAGAGATCCCGGATAAAACGACGTGGTATGAAAAGGCTTATCCTGATCCTGCGTTGAGGGAGAAGGTGATCCGCGCATGGAAAGAAGACAATGAAAAGCCTGAGAATCCGGGCAAAATCAGGGAACGTAGATATCCTGTAACCTGCAAGGACGGAAAAGAGAAGATTATTCTCTTCAGGAAGGTGGTCCTTGATCATGGCAAAAATCTGTTGATATATGAAGATATAACTATCAGAGCTCAGGCTGAGGAAAAACTCAGGCAGAGCCGAAGGCGTTACAGAATGCTTTATGAAAAAGTTGATAAGGCGCAGAAACTTTACCGTTCTCTCTTGGAATCATCTGCGGACGCAATTATCCTTTACGATCTTGAAGGGAGGGCCGAATATGTAAGCCCAGCCTTTACGGAGATATTTGGCTGGTCCCTAGAGGAAGTGAAAGGCAAGCAAATTCCGTTTGTTCCCGATTCAGAAAGGGAAGCCAGTTTTAAACTTATAAGAGATACCGTCGACAATGGGACTCCCTGTCACGGATTCGAGACCAAACGTCTTACCAAAGATGGGTATTTACTAGATGTGAGCATCAGTGCCTCAAGGTATACAGACCATCAGGGCAAGCCAGCCGGGATGCTGGTGGTGATAAGGGACATTTCCGAGAGGAAAAAACTGCAAGCACAACTCCAACAGGCCCAGAAGATGGAAGCCATAGGAACCCTTGCGGGGGGTATTGCCCATGACTTCAATAACCTGCTCATGGGAATCCAGGGCAACGTATCAATTATGCTGCTTGATAAGGATGAAAAACACCCCCATTACCACCGTCTTAAGACAATTGAGGAACAAATTCAAAGTGGAAGCAAGCTGACCAGTCAATTACTCGGCTATGCAAGGCACGGTCGTTATGAAATAGAGCCCCTTGATCTCAATGAGGTTGTAAAGGAGACATCGGAGACGTTCGGACGAACAAAGAAGGAAATTGTCATACATTATGACCTGGATCCGGACCTCTGGCCAGTGGAGGCGGACAAAACGCAGTTGGAGCAGGTCTTATTCAACATATACGTAAATGCGTGGCAAGCAATGCCTTCTGGAGGGGATCTGTTCATAAACACCAGGAACACCACAGATCGGGAATTACAGGGAAGAATATACAAGGCGAAGCCTGGAAATTATGTCTTGCTTAGTATCAGGGATACAGGTATAGGAATGGACGAGACAGCAAAGGAAAGAATCTTCGAGCCTTTTTTCACGACAAAGCAGATGGGCCACGGTACTGGTCTTGGTCTGGCCTCTGCCTATGGGATTATCAAGGGGCACGGAGGGTATATTGACGTCGAGTCCAAAAAGGGACACGGTGCGACGTTTAAGATATATCTCCCAGCGTCGAAAAAGGAGATAAGCTCAAAAGAGAAGGCGAGGGATACTGTGGATAGAGGTGAAGCAACTGTATTACTTGTAGATGATGAGGAGCACATCGCTGAGGTCGGCCAGGAGTTACTTGAGGCTCTGGGGTATAAAACCTATGTGGCTAGGAGTGGACAAGAGGCTATTGAGCTGTTTCGGGAATATAAAGACAGCATTGATATCGTACTACTAGACATGGTAATGCCCAAAATGAACGGTCAAGAGGTGTTTAAGAGGCTCAAGGAAATAGATTCTGAGGTAAAGGTTCTTCTTTCCAGCGGCTACAGTCTTGACGGAGAAGCACAGGAGTTAATGGATCTGGGTTGCGCTGGCTTTATCCAGAAACCATTTCGCTTGCAGGATCTTACGAAGGTGCTTGCACAAATACTGGGTTAACCCAACAAGCCCTGCTGGCATCTTTTTTTCAGGTAGAACACTCAGCGTACTGTTTCTGTGTCATCTGATTGAGCAATTTCTCCAGCCTGGATGCTTCTCCCAGTATTATCTGGATATACCTGCCCTCTTCTGTGTGCGGGTCCAGGGTGGAGGCCAGTCTCCTGGCGAATCCACCCACCGCCGTGAGCGGATTGCGGATCTCATGCGCCACTGCCTGAAGTGTGGCGCAGGCCTCCGGGTTACCCTTGTTTATGCTTTGCAGGGTAGGGAGCGCTCTTGCCGAGTCTTGAGTCAGCGGAGTTGCGGTGATACGCTCCGAGATCTGGCCTAATGCCTTGTTTGCCTTTTCCATAAGCGCTATTAGGTCCTTGCCCTTGTCTAGTTCGAGATTCATTTCGTGGGCGAGACGGTTGACGTCGTCAAAGGCTGTTAGGATAATGTTGGTCATGGTCGGTTGATTTAATCCGAGGATTTTTTCCCCTTGAACGAAAATTGTGTTGAAATTGCTACCTTCCTGAAAGAGTACTTGAGAACATATCCTGGCAAGTTCGCATATCTTGCGTAATTCGGTGCAACCGCCTTCCAGCTCTTCGATTCTGGGCGGTTTCTGGCATTCTATTATTGACTCAGGGAATTTCCAGAATCGCAGGGCACAAGCTCCTATCTGGCGATGATCAACCCCAAACTGCTTCCTTTCCCAGTCAAGCATTTCTTCAATGGGTTCGAGTTCCAAGGACACGTTTTCATTCTGGCCTTTGATAAACAGATCAAAGAGGATCAACAAGCCTATCTCTGTCAACAGGCCCGCAATGAATGCCTCTTCGGGATCTACAGATTTCGAATACTGTGCAAGGCTTCTCGATATAATGGCGCGGTACATGGATACCTTCCAGAACCTCTCGTAATCCAGCGGGCCGACTTTTCCTAAGGGGAAGGTATCGCGCAAAGAGATGGATAGTGCCATAATCCGCAGTCTATCAAAACCAATCCTGACCACCGCTTGTGAGAGGCTCGTGATCTTGGCAGAAGAGCCGAAGATAGCACTGTTTGCAAGCCTCAACAATCTCACTGCAAGTGCTGGATCTTTCTCAATAACCTCAACCAGTTGTCGGGCAGAACTGTTTTCATCGGAGGCCAATTCCACAAGTTTGAGCGCAACAGGGGAAAGCGCAGGCAGGCCATAACCCTCGGCAAGTTTTTTTAGGATAGACTCAGGGGGTTTCTCTTTCATACTTG
>CAZAKC010000010.1:35003-41713 GCA_964485655.1 uncultured Desulfobacteraceae bacterium | reverse complement strand
GTGGCCGGAGGGATGTCCGAGTGGTTGAAGGAGGCGGTCTTGAAAACCGCTTGGCCGTTCAGGTCACGGGGGTTCGAATCCCTCTCCCTCCGCCAGTGATGATTTGATATGTTACTATAAATTTCGCGGAGAGATGGCCGAGCTGGCTGAAGGCGCTCGCCTGCTAAGCGAGTGTGGGTCGAAAGATCCACCGAGGGTTCGAATCCCTCTCTCTCCGCCATTTTTTATGGCCTCTGTTCGCTCTTGATTTTGTTTGGTTCCACTGGGCACCTTCTGAACACTATGCTTGAACTCTTAAAGACCTTTTCCATGGCAGGTCGACTGCTTGTTAAAAGACCTGCCGCTGCCGCCATAGATATTACCAGCCGATGCAATCTTCGATGCAGGCATTGTTACTGGTGGAAACAAGATCACCCAAAAGAATTAGATGATGATGAAATTGTGGCCCTGTTTGAGGATGTGCGAAGTCAGGGTATGAGGGTCGCCATATTGTATGGTGGAGAGCCCACTTTGAGGCCGAAAGTGTGTGAGGCAGCCGCAAGAATTTTTGACTCAGTATTAATCTTTACAAACGGCACACTGGGTCTTTTTGCCTTGGGTCGGAGGGCCCAATGGATAGTATCACTGGATGGACCCCGGCGGATTAATGATGAAATCAGGGGCAATGGGACATATGATAAGGCGGTGAGGAGTATCATGGAAGCAAGCCGCCCCCCCATTGTACACATAACCATCTCACGACTAAATGAGGCCTTTGTGGAAGACTTTGTGGAGGATATGCTAGCGCTACCTATAAAGGGGATTGGTTTTTCTTTTTTTACCCCCAATCGTGGTGAAGAGCACAACGAATATCTTATTCCACTCCAGGAAAGAGAGCACATAATAAAGCGATTGCTCAGTTTGAGGAGGCGCTTTGGTGAGCAGGTGGGATTCACAGAGGCCATTGCAAGGCAACTGAGGGTGGACGGGGACTACCTGTCATGGAATAGTTATGAAAGGTGCCCTGTATCACGGGGGCTCAAGTGTTTTAGGTCTGACGGGACGGTAAAACTGTGTACATATGGCGATGATGCAGACTGTGCCAGATGCGGCTGCGCTGCAGTGAGTGCCTTCAGGGGGGCCTTCCATCCTCCAAACTATGAAAGCATTAGAGTGGTATTTGGCCTTTTATTACCTGGATTCATTCCACGTGCAAAAAAGGGGAACGGAGCAAAATGAAGCTTGACCAACGCAAAGGAGCCAGAGAAGCTACAGAGAATCTCGTGAGATGTGGGCAGTGTGCACATTTTTCATTTTTCCCAAATGAAAAGGGACATAACAGCCCTCAGGCGTTGGGAAAATGCCTGGCCAATGCTTCGTGGGACGGCAACCGGGGCCAGTGGCCACTTCTCCTTCACCCTTGCCCTAATTTTACCGAAAAGTCTTGAGATTTTTGCCGCAGCAATGGTATCAGTCTTGCTCTGCAGTTGAATCTGCCACTGCTGTTAGTGCCGGGACCCAGTTATTAATTACATGGTCCCAGAACAATGCCTTTGCCAATACGAATCGGTTATGGGGGGAGCCTGCTGACTTCATTATTCGATCCCATCGGGCCTGGGTTTCCCATAGCCTTTTTTGTAACCCGGGGTCCGGAACGCTTTCTATCAGCTTCTTGATGGCCTCGCGCCTTTGCCTTTCAAATGCGAAGCGGTTTTCCCGGAAAAGGCTGCTCATCCTGCGGTGCTCTTCAAGAGCCTTTTTCCTTCGAATTTCCCTCTGTTCTTGCAGAAACTCGCACTTATCCACTTGAATATCCTCCAGACATTGCTGTTCTTATATATGAAAGATATGTGCCGAGAGGAGGAATTTACAAAATAGAAGTTATTTCAAAGTGATACAGAGCCTACGATGGCGAGCAAGATTGTTAGAATGGAATAAGATTACACATGTTGTGTAGAAAAAAATACCAAAATGTTGAAAAAAATTCGCCACTTCATTGCAGGGCCCAAAGCATTATTCCTCAACACCTTTCCAAATGGTACCGGTGGGGGTATCAATGACCTGTATACCCATCTCCCTGAGTTTTTCCCTCAAGGAATCGGCGGTGTTCCAGTCTTTTTGTTTTCGTGCCTGCTCCCGCCTTTTTATCAAGGCCAGGGCCTCCTCGCTCAGCTCTAATCTGGCGAGCTCCATGACCCCCAATACAGAATTGATACCTTCAAGGGCCTTAAGCACCGCCTCTTTTTCCTCGGGTGCCAATCCCCGCCGATCCATAGTCTTATTGAGCTGACCCATAAAATTGAACAGGGCAGCGAGCGCTGCGGAGATGTTCATATCGTCATCCAGTGCTTCAGAAAAACCATGACGAAGGTCATAAATGAACTGATCCACCTCTTGAGCAGGTGGGGCCTGGGGAGAGAAATGAATTTTTTGTACGAAGCTGTCCAGATGATCCAGCGTATTCTTTACCGAGTCCAGTTTAGACCAGGAAAAGTACAAAGGCTTGCGGTAGTGGCGGCTCATGAGAAAGTACCTGATCTGCCTGCCAGTGTAGCCCTTTGCCAGAACGTCCCTGAGGGTCAGGGGCTCTTGTCCCTGGTCTTTTCCTTTGCCCTCGATCATCACCAGTTCATTGTGGAGCCAGAACTGGGCAGGGGGCTTGTCTGTCAGTGCCTTGTTGATTGCGATGGCATTTTCATGGTGAGGAAATATAAGATCTACACCGCTCGTATGAATGTCGTAGACCTCTCCTGCAAGTTTCCTTGCGATGGCTGAGCACTCAAGATGCCAGCTCGGCCTTACATTGCCCCATGGAGTTTGAAAAAAGATTCCCCTTTTCAATTCGTTCAGGGTGGATCGCTTGAGTAGAGTGAAATCACGTGGATTATCCTTTTCATATTGATCCAGGTCTACTGTCTTGCCTAATCTGATCTTGTCCAGATCTATCCTGGATAGTGCACCATAGCCATCAACCCTCGAGATATCGAAATATATGGACCGGAATTTTTCATATGCCACCCCTTTTTCCATTAATTTCCTGACCAGATCAATCATATCATCCACATACTCAGATGCCTTTGGGTAGTGGGTGGCCTTCTTGATGTTTAGCTTGTTGAGATCTTCCATAAAGGCCCTGTAGTAGCGCTGCGTAAAATCCTGCAATGACATGCCGGCCTTTTCTGCCCCCTGGATAGTCCTGTCGTCAAGGTCGGTGAGGTTCATTATATGGGTTACTCTGAAGCCCTTGTATTCGAGGTAGCGCCGCAAGAGATCTGCAAATATGAATCTCCTGCACTGACCCAGTGTTATGTACTGGCACAGTGTAGGGCCACAAGAATAGATGGTGACCCTGTCTTCATGAAGGGGTATAAACTCCTCCCTGCGCCGGGTGAGAGTGTTGTAGAAATGGATACCTGTTGTTTTTTTAACGGTAAAAAGAGGAGTGCTGAGATATCTCTCTCCTCCATCGGGCAGCACTACCACGATTCGCCCCGAGTCCATTTCCCTGGCCACCCTCAGGGCTGCTGCCATGGCTGCTCCTGAACTCATGCCAACGAAAAGGCCCTCTTTTTTGGCAAGCTCTCTTGCCGTATGGAATGCCTCTTCATCGTCAATATGAATTATCCTATCTAGCAACTGCCGCTGGAATATGCCTGGCTGATAAGATTCTTTCATATTTTTGAGGCCCTGTATTTTGTGGCCTAAGTAAGGCTCCACGCCGATAACCTTTACCCTGTTGTCCAGTTCTTTGAGCCTTTTGGCCAGACCCATAAGAGTGCCGGTAGTCCCCATGGCCGCCATGGCCACATCCAGGGTGCCACCGGTCTGCTCCCAGATTTCCATGGCTGTGCCGTGGTAGTGGGCCTTCCAGTTGGCTTCATTGTTGAACTGATCGGCGAGCCAGTATTTATCTGGTTCTTCTCTTACCAGGTTATATACATATTCAATGGCACCATCTGTGCTCAGCCTTGCCGGGGTGAATTTTATTTCAGCACCCATGGCCCTCAGGATCTTGACCCGCTCTTCACTAACGGACTCGGACATGACCAACAATATCCTGTAGCCCTTTACTGCTGCCACGAGAGCAAGACCAATTCCAGTATTGCCGCTTGTGGCCTCAAGGATGATCTTGTCTTCTGTGAGTTCCCCTTTGGCCTCTGCCTCCTGTATCATGTAAAGGGCCGGGCGGTCCTTTACAGATCCTCCTGGGTTAAAGCACTCCAACTTTGCAAGGATCTCCACCTTCGGATTTGGATTCAGCTTATGGATAGGCACGAGGGGGGTATTCCCTATCAGGTCAAGAATGGTGTTGGGCCTGCTGTTCATAATAAATCCTTGGGGGCCAAAGAAATTAGCCCATCACTATAACCAACGAGTTTCTTCATTTCAATGTATTTGTGGATGAAATATTAGGAACTTCAGTTTGGGGGCATAGGTAGTTCGGCAGTACTGCCTCACAGCTATCGCCTGTTACCCCATGGCTATGGACCAGACTATTCAATATCTCAATATGTGGTTTTCAGGTCATTTGGAGGCATTGGAACCCTGTCAAAACCGGCTTTGGGCTAAATCCTGTTGACCTTCCTGCTGGGCCCTGATAGGTTTCAGTGCAAAAAGAAGGGGAGGCCTGGAAATGAAGATCTTGGTTACCGGAGGGGCAGGTTTTATTGGATCGAATGTTGTGGATGGATACGTAGAGGCAGGTCACGACGTGGTCGTAATCGATGACCTTTCCAGTGGATCCAGAGAAAATGTCAACCCGGCGGCTACGTTTTATCAGGTGGATATAAGGTCACAGGAGGTGGAGGAGATATTTCGCAAGGAGAGGCCGGAAGTTCTGAATCACCATGCAGCACAGATCAGCGTGCCCGCTTCGGTGCAGGATCCTCTTTTTGACGCAGATGTCAATATCAGAGGGTTCCTGAACCTGTTGGAAGCGGCTGTGAAATTTCATACAAAGAAAGTGATATTTATATCTTCCGGAGGGGCTATTTACGGAGAAGCAGGAGAGTATCCCACTTCGGAGAATTATCCTCCCCAGCCTCTTTCTCCCTATGCAGTGGCAAAATTTTGCTCTGAAAAGTATTTGGCCTTTTATAAACATCAATATGGCCTGCAATACACAACGCTTCGATATGCAAACATTTACGGCCCCAGACAGATACGGCATGGTGAGGCTGGGGTAGTGGCGATCTTCATGGACAACATAATAGAAGGGAAGCAATCAGTGCTTTATCACTTTTCTGATGAGCCTGAGGGGATGATTCGTGATTACTGCTATGTGGGCGATGTTGTAGAGGCCAACGTAAAGGCCCTTTCAGCAGGAGAGGGGGATTTTATTAATATCGGAACCGGTATCGAGACCCGAACCCTGGATCTGTACAGAAAAATTGTGGACGCGTTTGAAAAAGTGGGTAAAGAAGTCCCCGAGGGCTTAAGGGATCCCAAACCCGAGCTTGCCCGCCCGGGAGACCTTACCAGAAGTTGCCTACGCGTTGAAAAGGCAGAGCGTGTTTTGGGCTGGGAGCCCAGGACATCGCTCGAGCAGGGGCTGATGAAGACATTGCAGTGGAGATTGAGTAGAAGACCGCTAACAACTTCAAAAAATGGTGATAAAATACAGTAAGACCCCTTGACAAGGCGCGAGGGCGAATTAACTTGATACATTAATTTTTTGGGCCCTGCTCTACGCTTTAGCTTTCCCATGAGAGGCCCTTCCGGCAATAAAAATAAAAAAATCTGTGGAGGAGAGAGAACCATGAGACTAAGACCATTGGGTGATCGAGTTATTGTGAAGCGGATAGAGGAAGAAGAAAAGACAAAGGGCGGGATCATCATCCCTGACACCGCGAAAGAAAAGCCGATAGAGGGAGAAGTGATAGCTGTCGGAGACGGAAAGCTTCTGGATAATGGGCAAAAGGTTCCCCTGGAGGTGAAAAAGGGTGATCGGGTGCTTTTTGGAAAGTATGCCGGCACAGAGGTTAAGATAGAAGGTGAGGAACTCCTGATCATGAGGGAAGATGACGTAATCGCGGTAGTGGAAAAATAACCCAAATATAGAATTCAAGAAAACCTAAGGAGGGATGAGAATATGGCAAAGGAAATCAAGTATGATGTCAAGGCAAGGGAGGCCATTTTAAAGGGGGTCGACACCTTGGCCGACGCGGTTAAAGTCACCCTTGGGCCGAAGGGGCGCAATGTGATTATTGAGAAGACCTTTGGCTCTCCAACCATCACTAAAGATGGCGTGACAGTGGCCAAGGAGATTGAACTGGAGGATAAGTTCGAGAATATGGGTGCCCAGATGGTCAAGGAGGTGGCTTCCAAGACCTCTGACGTGGCAGGCGATGGGACCACAACTGCTACTGTTCTGGCACAGGCTATCTATAGGGAAGGGTCGAAGTTGGTGGCTTCAGGCATGAATCCTATGGCCCTTAAAAGAGGCATAGATAAGGCAGTGGAGGCTGCAGTGGGAGAGCTAAAGAAGCTTTCCAAGCCCACTAAGGACCAGGAGGAAATATCCAGAGTCGGAACTATTTCAGCCAATAACGATGCCACCATAGGGAACATCATAGCCGAGGCCATGAATAAGGTCGGCAAAGAAGGTGTCATCACGGTCGAAGAGGCCAAAGGGATGGAGACAACCCTTGAGGTTGTGGAGGGAATGCAGTTTGATCGGGGCTATTTGTCTCCTTACTTTGTGACAGATCCCGAGAAGATGGAAGTGGCCC